>JAYEFX010000137.1:0-10813 GCA_034658775.1 Campylobacterota bacterium | reverse complement strand
TATTGAACTTATGGCTATAACTATATAAAATATTTGTATTTGAAAAGAGTAGTTTTTGAGGTTTTCTAGAGAGTTTAGTACTAAATTTTCTCATAGATTTAAATATATCAGTTTTATCCAATATATCCATATAGGTATAAAGAGTAGGCTCAGTTATACCAAACTCTCTACTTAGTGCTGCTAGATTTACACTAAAAGGTTTTTTTGATGATACAACATAAAAAATCAACTTTTGAAATACCGATATATGTGTAAAATCTATTTTATTTAAAGATGGTATATCTTCATTGATGATCTTATCAAGAGCATTAAAAAGTTTGTTATCAAAACTCTCCACACCCTCGAGATAAAAAGGATACACCCCATACTGCAGATACTTTTTAAAGCATCCATACAAATCTTCATATTCAAATACCAACTCTTTTGATATTTTACTGGAGTTTGTGAGAATCTCTTGTAAGCAAAAACTAGGAAGCTTGATACCTTTTTGTATCTCAAAATACTCTTTAAAAGATAAAGTTTTCATCTTATGGATTACAACTCTTCTGCTTAAATCATATTTTTCATACAAGATATTTACCATAGAAGAACCACTTATTCTTATACTCATATCAGGAAAACTATCATAGATATTTTTTATCTCTTGTGCCCAGTTTTTATACTTATGAACTTCATCTATAGCTACTACTCTACCACCTAAAGAGTAAAACTCATCAACGATATCATAAAGCTTTGAGTTTGTAAACTCAATATCATCTCCAGTTAGATATAAAGTATCTATCTCTAAGGATTTTAGATATTGGATAATGACCGTTGTTTTCCCCACTCCTCTAGAACCAACTATTGCTACAAGTCTATCTTTTGAGTTTAGTATATTAAAATATTTATCTCTGATATAATTGGTTTGAGTTTTATTAAAAATTATCTCTTGTTTTCTGGTGAAATATTCTATATTCATACTATTTCCTTAACTTCTTTTTATGATTATATCATAAAATCATAAAATGTATTTTATGATATTGCATAGAAGTATGTCCCTAATGATTCTTAAAGTAATTAACAATAGTAAAATGAACAACCCCGCTGCAAGCAACGGGGTATCCACTAATATCTTAGCTTACAAGTCAAATTTCAATTGACTGGTATGCACCTATTGGGCATACTAATTTGCAAACAGTAAATGATTACTATTTATCTGCAAAAATATAACAATTAATAAATTATTAACAACCAATAAAGATGCCTAATAGAAGTTTAATTAATTATATATTATCATTAGATGATAATAAAGGAATAGTTTGGATGATTTAGAAAACTTACTTAATTTACATGGCGAGATATTTCCTATGGATAATGGTTATTGGGTTAAGTTTGAAGCTTATCAATTAAAACCGACTATTAATATACCTCATGGTGTAGATACTCATTGACATTGCATGATAAAAGAAACAATAGAGTGATTGGCTATGACAATGCTCATAGCTTTAAATCATCGCAAAAGTATGGAGCAAAAAAAGAAACTTATGATCATATTCATAAACAGATGAATATAGTACCGTATGAGTTTGAATCAGCTTCACAACTATTAGAGGACTTTTGGAAAAGTTCAGAACACTATATGGAGAATAATAAATGAAAACTTTAAAAGTTGGTATTATGCCAAAGGAACAATACAAAGAAAGAACTATGGCAATAGCAAAAGGTATATACAAGTTTAAAGATGATGAACCAAAGATATGGTTTGAGTCTGTAAAATCTATGGCTCAAATACTATCAAATGAAAACCAAAACCTACTACAAGTTATACTAGACAATCATCCTAAATCATTAAAAGAATTAGAAGATCTTACAGGTAGAGCAAAATCAAATCTATCACGAACACTAAAAACACTTGAAAGATATGGTATAGTTGAACTACATAAAAAAAATAGAAATATAGTACCAGAAGTAAAAGCTACTCAATTTAGTGTTGAATTTGGTTTGGCAGCGTGATATTATAAATTGGGAGTGTTAAAAATTCCGTGTCAATTAGATAGAATGTTATCAAGGATTGAATATGGAATTTTTTTTAGAAGGGGTGTAGCTTTAATAAAAGCATGGACATACAGAACAGTACAGTAGAATTGGTATAAAATTGCTAAATTAAATTAAAAAAGAGGTTTTGGATGAAAAAAATGATGCCAAATCTGAGACAAAAAAGAAGTAAAATACAGTATAGTGTTATGGTATTTATATAAGAAAAATAAATATTAAAATCGTTGAGAGACCCGTATTTACGGTAAAGTATCTGGTGTCAAGAGAGAGACTTGAACTCTCGACCTCCGGCTTATGAGACCAGCGCTCTAGCCAGCTGAGCTACCTTGACTTCCAAATAAGGTCGAAATTATAGCTAAGTTTTACTCATGTGTCAATTAAAATTAGCTTAATTTTATGAAAAGTTAAAATTTCTAACTTTTCACCTCTATTTGTATCTTTCCATCTAGCATATCAAAGTTGATACTATCACCATCATTAACGCTTTCTTCAAGTATCATATCTGCTAATTTATCCTCTACTATCTCGTATAAAGCTCTTTGCAATGGTCGAGCTCCATATACTGGGTCAAAACCTTCTTGCGCAATGTATGCTTTAGCACTGTCACTCATGCTTAATACAATATCTCGCCCTGCTACTTTTTTAGCAATGCTTTCAAACATAATATCCACAATATTTGTTATAGCTTCAAGTCCCAATTGCTCAAAAATCACAATATCATCAAGACGATTTAAAAATTCAGGTCTAAAATGCCCTTTTAGATCAGACAATACAGCTTCTTTACGTTGATTTTTATCCTCTATACTTATAATTTTAGCACTCCCTATATTGGAGGTCAAGATGATAATTGTATTTTTAAAGTCAACTACCACACCTTTATTGTCCGTCAATCTTCCATCATCCAATACTTGCAATAAAATATTAAACACATCAGGGTGTGCTTTTTCAATCTCATCAAATAATATGACTGAATATGGCTTTCTTCGTACTGCTTCAGTTAGCTGTCCACCCTCTTCATATCCTACGTATCCAGGTGCGGAACCTATTAGTCGTGAAACTGAGTGTTTCTCCATGTATTCACTCATGTCAAATCGAATCAACGATTTTTCCTCATCAAACAAAAACTTTGCCAATGTTTTTGCACTTTGAGTTTTTCCTACTCCTGTGGGTCCTAAAAACATAAAACTACCTATTGGACGATTATCCTCACTTAGACCTGCTTTATTTCTCTTGATGGCTCTACTGATTGCTTTAAGTGCCTCATCTTGACCAATTACATCTTTTTTCAAAACATTTTCCACTTGCAGTATGCGTTGTTTTTCACTGGTTAACATTTTATTTACAGGTATTCCTGTCCATCGACTCACAATTCCAGCAATAGCATCATCATCAACGAAATTTCGCAGTAGTGTTCCGCTTTCTTGCATCTTTTCCCATTTGGATTCATTTTCTTTAATCTGCTCTTCAAGTTGTGGAATCTCACCGTATTCTATTTGCGCAGCTTCTTCAAATCTACTTTCTCTTTTGGATATCTCAGCCTTTGTTTTGAGCTCATCAATTTTTGCTTTTAGAGTTGAACTGGCATTAAATGTCTCTTTTTCATTTGTAAATTGGATATCAAGCGTTCGATGTTCCTCTTCAAGATTGGCTAGCTCTTTTTCAATCTCCTCTAATCGAATAGAGTTTTTTTCACTTTTCTCCATTCTTAATGCTTCTTTTTCCACTTTTAGTGTTTGGATTTCTCGCTTCACTTTACTCAAAATCATTGGTTCGGATTCAATTTGCATCTTAAGTTCAGCCGCTGCTTCATCAATCAAATCAATCGCTTTATCAGGCAAAAACCTATCCGTAATGTATCGATGGCTTAATTTTGCAGCACTTACCAATGCACTATCGCTAATCGTAACGTTATGATGCGTTTCAAGTTTCTCTTTTATTCCTCGTAATATCTGCAAGGCTTCATTGACACTTGGTTCATCAACTGTAATAGGCTGAAACCGTCTTTGCATCGCCGTATCTTTTTCAAAATATTTACGATATTCTTTCAGCGTAGTGGCTCCAACAGTATGCAGCTCACCTCGCGCAAGACTTGGTTTTAAAATATTGGCAGCATCCATGCTTCCTTCACTTGCCCCCGCTCCTATGATAGTGTGAATCTCATCAATAAAAAGTATAATATTTCCCGCTTTTTTCACCTCATCAATAACCGATTTAAGCCGGTCTTCAAACTCTCCTCGATATTTTGCACCCGCAATCAATGCACTCATATCCAAGGCAACCACTTTTTTGTTTTGCAATGAAGTGGGCACATCTTTTGCTACAATTTTTTGCGCCAGTCCTTCTGCAATTGCTGTTTTACCAGTTCCTGGTTCCCCTATTAAGATTGGATTGTTTTTTGTTTTTCGTATAAGTATTTGCATCATTCGCTGAATCTGTTCATCTCGACCAATCACGGGATCAAGTTTGCCATCAATGGCTTGAGCGTTGAGATCAATACCATATTTTTCCAGTGCTTCAAGATTTTCATCCGCACTTTGTGAATTGATCGTTTGTCCTCCACGCATACTTTCAAGTGTTTTTTTAGCTTCAAGAAGATCTACGAATTTTCCTAATATATCTTTAAATACAGCATTATCAAGATTGGCAATGATCCACGTATCCACAGCGATAAATTGATCCCCACTACTATTCATCAGACCCTCAGCTTTTTGCAACGATTCAACAGTACTACGTCCTATTTTTACATTTTCCTTGGCTAAACTGCTTACACTTGAGAGTTTAGATGCTACAGATTTTGCTTCGAGTTCAATAGCCGCTTTATCTACATTCATTTTATTAAGAAGTTGGTTCAGTACAGAGTTTGTATTGGTTAACAATGCCCAAACCATATGCACCACTTGTACCTCTTGGTTTTTATTATGCAAAGCCAGACTCAATGCTGACTCAATTGTTTCACTTAATTGATTGGTTAGTTTTTCAAAAATTTTATTCATATTTAGCACTCCTTTACTTTAATTGCTAATTTGATTATAGCAAGTTGAGTGAGTATTTGTCAAGGTATATTCTAGAATATTAAACTAATTACACTATTTTTATACATTTTTTCATAATAATGCACTATAATAATACAAAGGAAAATCATGAAAACAGCATTTATTTTTTTAACATTACTCAACTTTCTTTTTGCACAAAATCTTAATATTCAAAAAGTATATTCCATATCTTACGGAATTTTTGGAGAACTGGGTATTGCTACAGCATCTATAAAAGTAGATAAACAAAACAATTATACCATCACAATGCATGCCAAAGCTACAGGCGTTGCGAAATTTTTATCTCAAAGTAAAGAAGAGATCTACACTAGTAAAGGCAAACTCATCAACAATCAATTTGTTCCAGATACTTTTAGCAAACATGTCAAAAATGATGTCAAAACCAAAAAAGCAACGTACACTATAGATCATCCTAATAAGCAGGTCACAAAAGATTCCCTTAAAACAAAAAAAGACAGACAAACCAATAAATGGAATACCTATAAAAACAGTGAAATATTAGACTATTATGCAAAAAATGATATTTTGTCTCTATTTTTCAATCTAAAATATTACATTAAAGAGTTTAGCAAAGGCAATGAACACGATCTACATGCAGTTGGAGCCAATGAAGACAATGGATTGATCAATGTGATCGTACCGACAAAAAAAGAGCATACAATCATCAATCAAGATCTAAAAACAACTCAAGATACAATTTTAAAAGTATTTATCAATCAAGAGATCTTTTCCAGCGAACGAGGGGAGCTTCTTATCTCTTTAGATAAAAAGGGCTTATGCGATCGCACGGTACTTAAAGATGTACTATTGTTTGGAGATATTCGCGCTAAAGTGGTTAACTAAAGATTGATTCTGAGTATGAATTTAGGTTGCCACTCCACTGTCTTTAAGCTACAAATATCACTCATGAGTTTAATTTTTTGTTTTGTTGATTTTTCTTTTAATTAACACTATAATAACAGTAATTGTTCCAGCTAATAATAGAATTACTCCAATAGGCAGAAACAAGCTTTCATGCAATAAACCAGATTCATCAACATATTGATAAAATATATTCTCTATTGAAAGAAATAATATTCCTATTATAATTAATAATAAACTTATTTTTAGCATTTTAAGTTCACCTCTTTCTTAGTAATTTCATTAGTAAAGTGCTTTGATTTTGCCCAATGAATCCAGATAACAATTATTAACATTATTGAATTTATACCAATCATTACCCAAGGGCTGATTTCTGATGGGAAAAGATCAGTAACAAAAGGAACCATTGGTATTGAAAAACCAACAGTAGTTAAAAACGCGGCAGGATAATAGAAAAATAATCCCCAGGTACGTTTTAAAAATAAACCTACAGCTGCAACAAACAACAGGATAGCCCAAGCAATAATAAGCAAATTATTTGTAAACGTTAATCCGAAGCCCCCTATGATTGAAAACATTCTCCAATTCATGATTAACGTAATAATAATTAGAAAAGCAATAACTCTCTGTCCATATTTACATAGTGAATCTTGCATATTTCCCCTTTTGCCTAACGGTTAAATTGAAGGACAAGTGACCTTCTTGGATCTTCAAGCTATTTCGTTATAACTTTTAAAATGATAGCTAAAAATTGCCAACATTCCCTAAAGATTGCTTAGCCACTGTCTAAAATATTCTATTTGTTCTTGCGTTTGAGCCGTTGATGTTCCACCAAATGAGGTTCGTGCATTCATTGAATTTCTCAAATCCAAATACGATACAATCTCTTCATCTATTGTACTTAGCTTTTCATCCGCACTTCGTATCTCATCAATAGTTAGTTCACTCATGTCTTTTCTCAAACCATCGGCAACCGCTACCACATTTTTAGTGATATAATATGCCGTTCGAAATGGCATGTTTTGTTTTTGTACTAAATAATCCGCCAAATCTGTAGCAGATAAATGCCCTACTTTACAAGCATCTTCCATTTTGTCTTTATTGACAATCAACGTATCCATAACCGCCGTTAAGATATCAAGAGATATCTCAATGGTTGCCACAGAATCAAACACACCCTCTTTGTCCTCTTGCGTGTCTTTATTGTACGCCAATGGTAAACCTTTCATCACGGTAAGAAGTGAGATAAGGTTCCCATAAACTCTACCTGTTTTTCCACGAAGAAGCTCTGGAACATCAGGATTTTTCTTCTGTGGCATGATTGAGCTTGTAGTGGCATATTCGTCACTCATTTGCACAAATTTAAACTCATATGAACTCCACAATACCAACTCTTCAGATATACGACTGATGTGCATCACTGAAGTAGCGATATTAAACAACATCTCCAAAGCAAAGTCACGATCACTCACTGTATCCAAAGCACTGTACGTAGGATGATCAAACCCAAGCAATGCACACGATTTGAATCGATCAATATTGTGTGGTGTTCCAGCCAATGCTGCAGATCCTAGTGGTGAAAAATTATTGCGTGCGTAGGAGCTTTCAAAACGTTCAAAGTCACGCTTAAACATATTGGCATACGCCATAAGATGATACCCAAAGTTAATAGGTTGAGCATGCTGAAGATGTGTCATACCTGGGATTAATGTTTGTGTATGTTGCGAAGAGATATTTACCAAAGAAGAGATTAGCTTTTGCAGTTTATTTTTAATGCACACCGTCTTATCTTGCACGTACAATCTAAAATCCGTTGCGACTTGATCGTTACGGCTTCGAGCAGTATGCAATCGTTTCCCCGCTTCTCCCACGATTTCAGTCAATCGACTCTCAACCGCCATGTGCACATCTTCATGCTCTATTTTCCATTCAAATACTCCAGATTCAATCTCAGATTTTACTTGAAGTAAACCTTTTTCGATTTGTTCTTGATCCTCAATGCTGATGATGCCTTGAAGGGCCAACATCTTAGAGTGAGCAATACTTCCTTTTATATCTTGTGCATAAAGCTCTTTGTCAAACATAATGGATGCATTAAATTGATCCAGTAGATCAGCGTTGGTGTTTTTTAAAATTTGTTCTTGGGACATGAAGTTTCTCTTGTATTAAAGTTAATGGATTATAGTATATTTATGCTAAAATCACGTTTTGAGTATAAGGACAAGCATTATGAAACCATCACTATCGTATATCATTATGACTATTTTTACAACTGGATTGCTTTTTTTTGCCAATACTACATATCAACATGCACTCAACTATGAAGCAATTTATACCCAACTTTCTAAAGAAGAGATGATGGAAGAAAAGATGCAAAACAATCCACAAAAAATGGTATCTGAACTTTTAGGTGCCTTACTTGGAGAAAAAATAGAACGACCAAAAAAAGAAAATAAACTCGAACTTGAAAAGTTACATGAGCAAGAAAAAGTTCAACAATATCTTATTTATTTTTCTTTACTATTAAGTTTATCTTTACTTTTATATTTTATCTTGGACAAAATCATTTTTTTACTCTATATCAATATTGCATCACTTATCAGTTTAGCCTATGGGGTCCTTTCTCCTATATTTTTAGTGTACGTACAAAAAGAGTTACCCTTAGTTGGGAATGTAGTTCTACAGTTTGAATCCAATACATTGATCAGTTCCATTGAAAAATTATTTACACAAGAAAATTACTTTGTAGGGATGGTTATACTTGTATTTTCTATTTTCTTTCCAATTGTCAAAACACTGTTTATGATCAGTACATTGTATCTTAAAAACACCCTTTTAGATACCATTACAAATGCCACCACCATGCTTTCAAAATGGTCAATGACCGATGTATTTGTTTTATCAATTTTCCTCATTTACCTCTCCAGTACTAAAGATGGAATGATACAATCAGAAATTGAAGTAGGGTTTTATTTCTTTTTTATTTACGTAATCTTATCCTTAATCTCATCAATGATTTTTAAGTTAAACTCAAATAATAACTGATCTCATTTTCATTTAAAATTTTAATCATATTGGTACTTCCAGTAATACCTACAGGGTATCCAACAGTAGCGATGTAAGGTCCTTTAGCATCTAATAAATTTTGTTTTTGCAACGATTTTAGCATCTTAGAGACCATTTTTCGGACACTGCCTTCTTTAATTACATCAATAGGATGCACACCCCATACCATTGCCAAACTTCCAAGTACTCTTTTTTTATGTGTAAACGCCAAAATAGGTGTTTTGGGTCGATAACGTGACATACGAATAGCACTGGCTCCCGAAGAGGTCAGTGTTAAAATCCCTTTTGCTCCAATATCATCTGCTAATCGAGTAGTCGTAGATTGAATCACGTCAGACTGATCCAAATAATTCATTTTATACTGTTTAAGATGGGTGTATATCTCTTCTGTTTGTAAAATTATGTTGCGCATGGTACTTACTGCATTTGCAGGGTTATCCCCTATTGCACTCTCTTCACTGAGCATCACCACATCTGTTCCATCTAAAACTGCATTCGCCACATCAGATATCTCAGCACGTGTTGCTCGTTCATTGTGTGTCATGGAAAGCAACATTTGCGTAGCAGTAATAACAGGTTTAGAAACTAGGTTTGCTTTTTTGATCAGTTTTTTCTGAATGGTGGGTACCGTATAATAAGGTACTTCAATACCCAAATCACCACGTGCAATCATGATGGCGTCACTGACTTCAAGTATCTCATCTATATTTTCAACCGCATCAAACTTTTCAATTTTGGCAACAAGCTTTCCTTTATAGCCATTTAGCAACTCTCTTGCCATAAGCATATCACGCTTATTTTGCACAAACGAGATAGCAAAATAATCAACCTTATGTTCAATTCCCCAAGCAATATCTTTTTTGTCCTTAGGCGTAATCACATCAATATCTATTTTAGTATTGGGGAAGTTAACTCCTTTACGAGAGCTCAATACTCCATCATTTTCAATGCGTGCAATTATTTCAGATCCAGTTTGCATCACTTTAGCTCGAATACTACCATCGTACAAATAGATAAACTCACCCTCTTTTACTTTATCCAACAACAAAGGATAATTAAGTGATACAATGTATTGATTTTCACTTTCTTGGTACCCTACAATATTTTCTTTTACAAAAGTTATTTCATCGCCTTTTTTAAGCTTAAAATCTTCTTTCAAATCGGATATTCTCACCTTTGGTCCTGAGATATCTTGTAGTATTCCCACTGTTGTATTTAAGTTTTTCATTGCTGTTCGAATATGTTTAAGAGTTTGAAGATGATATTCATGAGTTCCATGAGAAAAATTTAATCGGAACATATTTGCCCCAGCTAAAATCAACTTTTCTATAGTCTCAATCGTATCACTTTGTGGACCCAGTGTTGCTAAAATTTTTGTGCCTGCATTCATAAATCTACCTTATATTTTATTTTCTTATTAATTTTACATAGTATATCGCCATTGTTCTTAATTAAGAATTCAAAGCATAAAAAAAGCCTCACTCTCAAAAGAGTAAGGCCTATAAAATTTTTTTATTTTAAATTCAAGAATAAATTTAATTTAATCTTGAATAGTATCTGTATAAGTGGAAGAGTAATATTAACTGTAATTAACATAAAAACAGTCACTATTGAGCAATTTAACTATAAAGACACTATTTTACTAGGTTACTTTTTTAAAGACTCAATTTCTAATTTTAATCTTTTATTATCTTCTAATATAGATTTTGCTTGGTCACTTATCAATTTTATTTGCTCCATATCTTCCAGCTTTTTTTCTAAAATTGAGATTTTATCATTTTTTATTTTTAACTGCTCAT
>JAYEFX010000136.1:0-10910 GCA_034658775.1 Campylobacterota bacterium | reverse complement strand
TTGATTTTAATTGGAAATATAAAAATTGGACTGGTTTCAATGATCCCTAATATTTCACCCATTTTAATGATGAGCACGGTGATGGTGATTTTTGATATGCCATTGGATATGTTTACGATGCTTATTGGCGCTATTGCTATTGGGCTTGCCGTAGATGATACGGTGCATTTTATGCACAACTTTAGAAGGTATGAACTTATTCACAATGATGTGGACAAAGCGGTACAACTTACTTTGCTTACAACAGGACGAGCGATGGTGGTTACTACTATTGTGTTGTCGTTTGGATTTTTTGTGTTTATGTTTGCGACCATGAGCAATATATTTAACTTTGGATTGTTAACGGGGATTGCCATTATTATTGCTGTGTTGGCAGATTTCTTTTTGGTTCCAGCATTGATGAAGGTGATGATTCACAATAAACGAGATGTGAAGTATACGGTTTAAAGTAGGATTATTTCGACCATTATAAGTTACATAAAGTTATAATGGTATCAATGAAACACTTACCCATCCATGAAGTATTGCCCAAAATAATTCAAACCTTATCAACACACTCAAGGCTACTTTTACAAGCACCTCCTGGAGCTGGAAAAAGTACCATGGTTCCGTTATCATTGCTTGATGAATCTTGGCTTGAGGACAAAATTATCATCATGTTGGAGCCCAGACGATTGGCCGCTCGAATGGTAGCGTCTCGCATGGCGGAATTGTTGGGTGAAAAAGTTGGGCAAACCGTAGGCTATCAGATCAAGATGGACAATTGCAGCTCCTCTTCAACCAAAATCCTTATCGTCACTGAAGCCATACTCGTACGAAAACTGCAAAGTGATCAATCTCTTCAAAACGTAGCACTTATCATCTTTGATGAATTTCATGAGCGCAGTATTCATACGGATTTGTCTTTGGCTCTTTCTTTGCAAACGCAAGAGTTGCTAAGGGCTGATTTAAAGCTTTTAATCATGTCTGCAACGCTGGATTTGGATGTGTTAACCCAGTATATTGATGAACTTCCCGTGATCACTTCAAAAGGTAAAAGTTATGATCTGGATATAGAGTATTTGGATGCAAAAACCAAACAGCCTGATCAAAAATCATTGATTGGTTTGACCTGTGAAACAATAATGCGCAGTGTGCAAAATGATGTGGGAAATATTTTAGTTTTTCTTGCAGGCGTAAAAGAGATAAAACTGCTTCAAAAACTGCTTATTGATAAGCTCAAAACATTTGATATTGAGGTGTATCCTTTGTATTCAATGTTGAGTAAAAAAGAGCAAGACAAAGCTATCTTTGCTCAGAATAAGCGTAAAATCATTCTTAGTACCAATATTGCGCAAACTTCATTGACCATTGAGGGGATTAAAGTGGTGATTGACACTGGTTTAGAAAAGCTTTCACGTTACAATCACGCAACGGGCATGAACCATCTTGAGAACAGTTTTATCGCTGCTGATAGTGCAACACAAAGAGCAGGACGAGCAGGTCGATTGAGTGCGGGGAGATGTTATCGTCTTTGGCATGAAAAAAAACTTTTACAAAAAACAACGCAAAGTGAGATTTTACGCTGTGATCTTGGCTCCTTGATCCTCGACTTGGCATTGTGGGGCGTGGATGAATTTGAAGAGTTGGTATGGTTGGATATTCCAAAATCTGATGCGATACAACATACTAAAAACATGCTGCAAAACATACAGATGTTGGATGAGAACAGCCATATTACAGATTTTGGGAAACAGTGTTTGATGCTAGGAGTACATCCGCGATATGCATACATGATTTTACGCTCAATCTCCATGGGGTATGTGTATGAAGCGTGTTTATTATCTGCATTGTTGAGCGAAAAAGATATTTTTAAAAACAGCTTTGCCAATTGCGATATCAAAGAGCGATTTAGATGCGTGTATGAAGATGAAATTGACGCTCAATTTATCAATGCCTTTGTTCTTAACGAGGTGCTTAAAATTGCCTCAAATTTGTATCAAAAGCTTAAAAAAACAATAGATATTAAAAATGATTCAAGAGGGGCTATGGACTTGGATATATTGGGGGTATTGGTTTTGTTTGCCTACCCTGATAGATTGGCAAAGAGGCGAAGTGTCAAAAGTGAAAAATATAAACTTAGTAATGGAAAAGGAGCAGTTTTAAGCAATGAAGATGAACTATTTAATCAACCTTATTTAGTGGTTCCCAATCTTTTTGCAAAAGAAAAAGATTCCATCATCTTTCAAGCTATTGCTGTATCTTTAGAGGACATTGAAACATATTTCAAAGCCAATATTCATCGCAATCAATCTTTAACGTACAATAAACAAAGTGTACAGTTTGACCTCAAAGAGCATGTTGAGTTTATGCATTTGGAACTATACAGTAAAGCTTTAAAATTAGATCAAAATCATGATATCCAAGCATTGCTTTTGGAGTTGATTAAAACTGAAGGCTTGGATCTTTTGAGCTGGAATACGGCTAGTAGAAGATTAAAAGATCGAGTGAATTTTTACAATAAACATTGCGTGGATACGCTTAAGGATTTTAGTCATCAAGCACTTTTAAATACGCTTGAACAGTGGCTGGTCCCGTACTTAAGTGAAATAAAAACCGTAAAAGCGTTGCAAAATCTAAACATGAATAATATTTTATTAGCGCAACTGTCTTGGGAAGAGATACAGCGTTTGGATGAACTCTTGCCTACACATTTTACGGTTCCTAGTGGAGCAAATATTGCTTTGGATTACAGTGATGAAAAGGCTGTAGTTTTAGCTGTAAAGATACAACAAGTTTTTGGTTTGCATCAAACACCAAAAGTTTTGAATCATACAGTTCCTGTACAGTTGCATCTTTTAAGTCCTGCTTCACGACCCATTCAAATTACTTACGATCTGGAAAGTTTTTGGAAAAACTCGTATGATGAGGTGCGAAAAGAGTTAAGAGGGAAATACAAAAAACACTATTGGCCCCAAAACCCCTATGAAGCAGTAGCTACAAATGTAACTAAAAAGAGAATGAAAACATGAGGGAGGTAGAAGAGTTTAGACAAAAGTGCTATGTGTGTTTTCGACCCAAAAGTTCATGCATGTGTACGTATGTACAAAAAATTGATACGCAAACGCAGTTTATTATTCTAATGCACCCCAAAGAGTTTCAAAAGACAAAAAATGGAACAGGAAGATTGACCCATTTATCTTTAGCAAATTCAAAATTGTTTATAGGAATTGATTTTTCACAACATCAACAGATCAATGCAATCATTGATGACACAAACAACAATTGCTATGTACTGTTTCCCCATAAAAATAGTCTCAAGCTCAATACTCAACGTATGCATGTGGGAAAGAAAAACAATGTGATATTTATCATCGATTCTACCTGGCCTTGTGCCAATACTATGTTAGCCGTAAATCCCAAGATTGATAATTTACAAAAAGTCAGTTTCAAGCACAGTAAAATATCAAACTTTCAGATCAAAACACAACCCAATGAACATTGCTTATCTACTATAGAATCAACGTTGTGCGTGTTGGAACTTCTTAATACTCATGGGTGTGAAAATATTGCCAAAGAGTTCTTAGAAAATTTTTTACAACCTTTTGAAAAGATGGTACAGTATCAAATGAGATGTGCGCTTGATTCAAAAGGGCAAAGTGTACGCTATAAAATACCGTATAAAAAAAGTTCTTTTTTGTAATTATACGGTTTTGGGTTGAAGCAGATTTTTTACAAAAGGGATGGTGGAGATAAGTTTGACTTTGTTGGTGATGATGCCTGCTAGTAGTGATTCAAACATATGTTTATAAAGATCTTCCCAGATCTCCTCAACATCCATAAATCCATCAATAAGTAAAGAAGATAATCCATGCAAAGAGGACCAGATGATGATGGCTTGTTGATAGCTGTTTTCTTTTTTAAGAATACCTTGTTTTTGTCCTTGTTCAATGGAAAGTTTTAATGCACCAAATCCATTGCAATTTTCATCTTTAAGGCTCATAATATTTTCTCGAATATAGGCATATTTTTTTCCAAAAAGAAGTCGATAAAGATTTGGATTTTCCTTGGCAAATCTTATGTAATATTGCGTGGCTAAATAAAATCGATCAATTAAAGGGATAGAGGTATCTAAAAGTATGGGTGAAATTGCCGCATCAAATTTTTCAAAGCCTTTTTCTATAATGGTTTCTATTAATGCATCTTTGGATGAAAAGTGACGATAGATAGCACTTCGTGAAGTTCCTGTCGCATCGGACAATACTTTGAGAGTGAGTGTATCGATATCGCGTAAAGCAATAAAATCAAAAGCGATGTTTAGAAATTCCTCTTTTAAGTTGCCGTGGTGGTATTCATTTTTTATCATAATAAAAGTATATCAAAAAACAATGTAAACTATGTTGACATCGTTTACATTTTTATGTTATCATTGTTTACATTGAAAAATATTAGGATCTACGTTGGAAAAATACATCGATTTTGTGGATAAGCAAAAGTATAAAATTATCGTTTTTATCACCTTGTTTGTAGCACTTTTAAGTATAAGTTTAAAAGATATAGCTTTTGAAGGCAGTTATCGTATTTGGTTTGATAAAGATTCAAATATTATTAAAGATTATGACCAATTCCGAAAAGATTTTAGCGGAGATGATACTTTTATTGTAGCGTTTCAAGATAAAAATGGGATCTTTAATAAAAAAGCGTTACAAACTATAGTTGAACTTACTGAAGAGTTTGAGATGATTGATGGGGTAGACGATGTCAACAGTTTAAGCAACTATGCTTACATGCAAGATATAAATGATGATTTTACGATTAATGATTTTGTTGAAGATTTTGATAATTTAGAAAAGAAAAAAGAGATTGCGATAAGTGACTCTTTGATTGTCAATCAATTGATCAATGCACGTGGCGATGTAAGCGCTATTTCAATTAGACTCTCCGAGGATATAGGTAGCAATGAAGAGGTAAACATCGCTGTGCAAAATCAGCTTGTACGTATTACAAATAAGTACGCTGTAAAAACAGGCTATCATTTTTACGTTACAGGAGCTCCTAGTATCACGGCATCATTGGTGCAAATTTCTCAAAAAGATGCCATGAGGCTGATGCCAATGGCGGTGATTTTAGTGATTGTTGTGTTGTACTTTTTATTTCGAAATATCTTGGGTGTTTTGATCCCTTCTGTGGTGATTGTATTAACATTTCTAAGTGTGTTGAGCATACAGATGCTATTGGGATATAAACTGAACAACTTTACAGTAAATATTCCCCCTTTTGTCAGTGCCATTGGGGTTGCCGCATCGATGCATCTGTATCTGTCTTGGATCTATTTTAAGCTACAAAATTGCAGTAATAAAGAAGCGATCACTAAAGCTTTAAAAAGTAATATTATCCCTATAGGATTGACATCGTTTACCACTGCTGTTGGTTTTGCTACATTGGGGATGAGCCAAATTGAGCCTATCTCAACACTGGGAATAGCCATCACCACTGCAGCATTTTTAGCGTTTGTATTTACGGTTGTGATGATTCCTGCTATTTTACTCACGCTAAAAGAGGATGTACACGTCAGTGGTTTTAAATTTTTAAATCTTTTGCACACGAAAGGGTATGGGAAATTTATAGTTCAGTACAATAAAAAAATTATCGCAATGTTTTTACTGATGTTCCTTGTTTTGGAATATGGATTAAACAATACCAAAGTAGACAGTAACAGCATCAAATACTTTTCCAAAGATACCATGGTGCGTAGTGGTAGTACCTTTGTGCAGGATAATTTAACGGGTGCAACCATTTATGAAATAATTATTGATTCACAAAAACCTGATGGTATAAAAGACAAAGAGTTTCTTAATACCATTATCGTATTTGAAAAAGAACTTAGAGAAAAATTTACTCATGTTCGTTTTTCAACCTCCATAAAAGATATTTTATTGCGCATGCAAAGTGTGCTTAATCCCGATTCAAAAGAGTCGATACCCCAAACGCAAAATCTTATTGCACAGTATTTGTTGCTGTACAACATGAATCTGCCTCAAGGAAAAACAACCAATGATCAAATTGATGCTGCCTATGAAAAAATACGTTTAAGTATCAATTCAAATATAGTAGATACCTCGATTGATTTGAAGATGATAAAATGGATAAATAATTGGTGGGAAACAAAGACAGCGTATAAAAGTGAAGTACAAGGGCAAGCAACAATTTTTGCATACATGCAAAGCTCCGTGATTGATATCTTAATTGTTTCTATTGGGGTTACGTTGTTGATTGTGATTGGATTGATGTTTTTTATTTTTAGAAGTGTGAAGATGACACTTCTATTTATGTTGCCCAATGTTGCACCACTAGTTTTAGTCGCTGGAGTGATGGGCTATTTGGATATTACTATTGATATAGGTGTGGCTATATCTGCAGCAGTGATTTTAGGAATTGCCGTGGATGACAGTATCCATTTTTTTACGAAATATTTACACGCTATTAAAACGCACAGTTTTGAAGATGCTATTGATTATGTGATACGACACAGTGCCAATGCGATGATTTTGACCACATTGATATTGTCTTTAACATTTGCTATTTTTGCCACCAGCAGTTTTATCCCTAATATTAATTTTGCTATTGTTACGGTTGTGGCATTAAATATCGCATTGTTGCTTGACTTGGTATTATTACCAGCGTTGTTGAGTTTATTTAACATCAAAAAAGATCGATAAAACTTTTGGAAGAAAAGTGATACAATGGATATTAACACTGCATTAATACTAATACAATAAGATTTCAACATAACAAGGAAAATAGATATGAAAAAAATACTTTTAACATTGGGACTAACAGCATCACTAATGATGGCACAAAGTGCTCGTGATATCATGGATAAAGTTCAAGATAGAGATGATGGGGATAATGTAATCACCAACATGCAGATGCAACTGATTGATAAAAATGGTGCAAAACGAATTCGTGACATGAAAACGTATTCTAAAGATAAAGGGGAAGATGAACTTAAATTGATCTTCTTTTTAGCTCCTAGTGATGTAAAAAATACTGCTTTTTTGACCTATGACTACAGTGATGATGCAAAAGATGATGATCAATGGTTGTATTTACCTGCATTGAACAAAACCAAACGAATTCCTGCTTCAGATAAAGACAGCAGTTTTATGGGGAGTGATTTTTCCTATTCGGACATGACCGAACCAAATCTGGATGAGTATACATTTGAGATTATGAAAGATGTGCTTATCAAACGAAAAACTGCTAAAGTAGATGCATGGAAGATTTTAGTCACACCAAAAACTAAAGAAACAATCGATGAAACGGGATATTTAAAAACTGAAGTGTACGTGCGAAAAGACAATTTTATGGTCGTTCGAGCAAAATACTACATGAAAAAAGCGAATCGCGTGAAATTTATGGACGTAAAAAAGATTGAAAAAATTGATGGTATTGATGTGGCAACACAAACAACCATGACCATGAAAAGTGGCAAAAAAACGATTCATAAAACAATTTTGATTCAAAGTGATGTAAAAATGAATCAAGATTTAAAAGAAGAGATGTTTACGACACGAACTATTGAAAACGGTCTGTAAAAAGTGAAAAGAATTGCCTTAAGCATAGCTCTAATCTCAAGTATTGCTTTTGCTTCTGAAGATGAATTTGAAGATGATTTTGGTGGGGAAGAGGTTATTGAAATTGCACCCACAGTGCAACGTGATAAGCAAAATGAGAAATTTTCATTATACGGTTCAGTTTCACTTTTAAGCAGTTATAACTATGCCCATGATCGACCAGTTGCTGCAGTGCAAAATGATTTTAGGGGTCTAAGCAGTGTAAAAACATCAGCCAACCTCAATGTCGAGTATAAATTTGACAATGGATTTAAAACAAAAGCAGTTTTTAAAACCTACAAAGATTTTGCGTACGATATCAAAGATACTCAATACAAAACAATACCACAAGCATACGATCAAGAGTTTGATATCAATGAGTTGTATGCTCAAGGAAGCCTGAACTCCAATACCGATATAAAAATAGGACGACAAATAGTGGTATGGGGAAAATCGGATAATATTCGAATTACAGATATTATCAACCCCATGGATAATCGAAACCCCGGAATGGTTGATATTGAAGATTTACGTTTAGGTCGAACGATATCGAAGTTGGATTATTATATGGGGCAATGGTCTTTAAGTGCTATGTTGCTTCATGAAAATAGATTTTCAAAGATGCCCGAAGTTGGAAGTGATTTTGCGGTTGGCGCTTCAAGAGCTATGCAACAACCCTCCAATACTTTGGATAATATAGGTATTGCAATGAGTCTAAGTGGACAGTTCAATGGTTATGATTTGGCATTTTATTATGCCAATACCTATGTTGATAAGCCGTACGTAAAAAATGCAATTTTGCAATACGATAAATCAAATATGTTGGGAGTGGCGTACAATAAAGTATGGGACAGCTTTTTATTTAAAGCAGAAATGGCGTATTTTGATAATATTCGATACAACTCTACACGTGAGGATAAAGCACGCCTAGATGCATTAGTAGGATTTGAATACAATGGGATTAGTGATGGAAGTTTCTCTTATGAGATTGCCAATCGACATATCTCAAATTATGAAAACCAAATGTTAGCAGGGGATAATGTAGATAAAGATGAGGTGCAACATGCGTTTAGATTTACCCAAAGTTACATGAATCAAACGCTTGATTTTACTGCTTTGTATTCTGCTTTTGGAAAAGAGTTTAATGACGGTGGATTTGTTCGAGCATGGTTGGATTATGATATCAATGACAGTGTAAGCAGTACAGTAGGCGTGATAAATTATCTGGGTGGAAATGATGTGATGATTGATCAAATGCGTAACAATGATCGTGTATTTGCTAGCATAAAGTACAGTTTTTAAAAGAAGATTTGATGTATAAAATATTGCTTTTAGAGGATGATCTGGTTTTAGGTGAGACACTTCAGGAGATATTGCAAAGTGAAAATTTTGATATTGTTTGGGTTAAAGATGGTCAGCAAGGGTTAGATGAAACCTACATGGGGCATTATGATTTGTATCTGTTTGATGTGAATGTTCCATTTATCAATGGATTTGAATTGTTGAGTTCTTTGCGTCAAAGTGGCAATACCACGCCTGCTATATTTATTACGGCCAATGTGGATATACAAAGTGTCTCTAAGGGGTTTGATGTTGGAGCAGATGATTACATCAAAAAACCTTTTGATGTGGACGAATTGGTGATTCGTATCAACACACAAATCAAAAAATCTTTTCAATCTTATACTCAAAAAATTGAGTATGGAGATTTGTCTTTTGAGATACAGACGCAAAAGATTGTTAAAAAAGGTGTTGAGATATTATTGTCTCCAACGGAGAAAAAACTTTTTGAATTGTTTTTTCAAAATATTGATAAACCTCTTAATAAAGAGGAGATTCTTTTTCATCTGCATGATGGTGAAGAGGGGAGTGAAGCTGCACTTCGTGTACAAATTTCAAAGCTCAAAAAATTGGGTTTGAATATCACTAATCAAAGAGGCGTAGGGTACCGTTGTGAAAAATTATGAACGTAAATCATTAATTAAATTTTTTCTAACCTATTTTTTAACGGTGGCAATTTTTATCATTGGTTTGGGCTACTTTTATTTTCAACAGCAACAAACCATTATCTTGCAAAAAGTAGCCATGAGCATGCATCAGTATATTGTGCAGTTAAAACAATCAAAGTTTGAATATACGCAAGCTTCGTATGATTATAAACTGATTCATTCCATCCCTGTTAAACAACAACTTCCACAAAAAATTGACAACTCTTACATCAAAACGTTTCCACATAAAAAAGGGGAACAGTACATAAAAGTGATTGTTGAAGCATCGTCAATTGATTCTAGTTTAGATGAAAAAGCGAAGATAACAATCATCTTTCAAATCATTATGTTGTTGGTATTTATGATTATCTCTTATATTCTTGCACGTATATCTTTGTGTCCTATGCAAGATACAATTTCACACATGGATCGATTTATAAAAGATTTAATTCATGATTTAAATACGCCAATCACTTCAATTTTACTCAATACTAAAATGCTTCAAAAACAACTGGGTGACGATAAAAAAGTGATACGGATCAATCAAAGTGTCAATGATATCTCTGCTTTATATCAAAGTCTAGACATGATTTTGGATGAAGTGCATCTTGAAAAATACCCACTAAAGGTACAAAAATGCATTGAAAATATTGTGCAAACGTATCAAGCACTATATCCTAACATGCACTTTAATATTCACTGTGACACTACAACGATAAACAGCAATGAAAAAGCGATGAAGCGTATTTTGGACAATATTTTATCCAATGCTTGTAAATACGCAAAATCAGATGATCCTAAAATCGATATAAAATTTGATGGAAAAATATTAAGCATCATCGACAATGGAAAAGGGATGCATTATCCTCAAAAGATTTTTGAGAGAAGCTATAAAGAGGATGAAAAAGGGCATGGCATAGGGATGCATATTGTGCATCGATTGTGCATGGCGTTAGATATTGATATCGCAGTGGATTCAGTACCCAATGAGGGTACTTCTATCTCGTTGACGTTTTAAGTATTTACTTCACGCTTGAGATGTCCTTGAACGGAAGCTATTTTTGTTTTAAGACGGTTTGATTTGCCTTTTCGTATGTCAAACTTCAAAGAGGAATACACCCGTTCACAATCGCACTGCAACACTTCATAGGCTTGTTCTACAATACGTAAAGCTTCTTTCATGGTATTGGTTTCTATAATAGTACCCATGGGAGTGAGTTGATAAGCAACACCACTTTGATCAATCATATCAATAACACGACTTACGTACTTGGACACGGATGCTCCATCTTGGCACTGGGAACTGGTTGGAAACATGGAAAATTCT
>JAYEFX010000135.1:0-10918 GCA_034658775.1 Campylobacterota bacterium | reverse complement strand
TCAGGTTGATTAAAATCAGCAACCTCTTTACTTACTCGTGATTTTAATCAACCTGATGCTGTGGATAAAATAGATGATCCTTTTGATCTGTACAGTGATGACCCTATTAATTATGATGAGATTAGTAGTGAAGAGGCAAAAACAATTGTTCATGAAGAGAAAAAGAGGATAAAGCAACATACAGTAAAAAACTTTTTTACCAGTTTTACTGCGGCCAGTTCAATCTATCGACTTATTGGCTATGCTGGTTTAGTGATCGGCTTTTTTTATTTGGTCAATCATAAACTTTTTGACCCTTATGCGTATATGTTTGGATTGATTATTGTACCCATTGGTGTGTTGGTTGTAAATTTTATTCTAAAATCAAAGGAAGATTGATGCAGATTGTATTGGATTGAATCTCCAACAGTATACCAACTCTAGTGGCAAAAGATTCTAATTCTGCCGTATTGAGAGTAAAATCTTCCATCTGATCACAGTAAAGGTCAATGCAAATTAACGGTCTTTTTTTATTTTCTACTTTGACGTATTCACCCGTTTTATAGCGAATATTTGTGGTAACTTTTTTACTGTTTGCAAATTTGGTATAGACATAGTTTAGGACTTTAATCAAGTCATTAATTACAATTTTAAAATCAGGTATAGAGGGATCATAACCTTTTACAAAAACAGCTTTTGATTTCATTTTATTTGTACTAATAGCCAAATCAACGATGGAAAAAAGATTGGTCATTTGTGCATTTTGATTAAGTTTTGTTTCTTTTTTAGGCTGAGAACTTTTGTACAGTTTAAGTGCAATTTCACTGTCGTTTTCATAGCCTACGCTAACAGCATAAAGAAGATAGCTGCCTAAATCGAGATTTACATACGAAGTTGTAAATCCATACGATTTTGGTGCGTATTGCAAAGCAAGATCATAAAGCACCTTTGCAGGTACCTTATTGAGTAGATATTGTGCTTCAGAATTGGTGTATTGGATTTTTCCATTTTCATTAAAGGTTAAAAATGGATTTAAATCAATTTCTGCCCACTGCTCAAACACTGCTTAACTCTCTACGTAATTTTTTAGGTTTCGTCCCACTTTTGGATGTTTGAGTTTTTTAATCCCACTTGATTCAATCTGTCGTACACGCTCTCGTGTAACGCTAAGTGCTTTCCCAATCTCTTCAAGTGTTCGGTCACTTTCATCCGTCATGAGTCCAAATCGCATTCGTATTACGGCTTGCTCTCTCTCATTTAGCTGAGAAAGGATTTGATCGATTTGTCGCTGCAGATCCTCTTTCATGATGTTGTCTGTTGGACTTGGGCTTTGTGTATCTGGAACAAAATCTCCAAATTTACCATCATCATCACTTCCAATAGGTGCTTCTAGAGACACAGGTTCCTTAGTGATTTTAATCACTTGTCGAACTTTATCTACAGGTAAATCTACCTCTTTTGCAATTTGATCTACATCGGGTTCTTTCCCATTTTCTTGAATCCCTTTTCGAATGATCTTATTAATTCGGTTAATTGTTTCAATCATGTGAATTGGTATTCTAATGGTTCGTGCTTGATCGGCTATAGCACGTGAAATTGCTTGTCGAATCCACCACGTAGCATAGGTAGAAAACTTATACCCTTTTTTGTACTCAAATTTATCCACGGCTTTCATCAATCCAATATTACCCTCTTGAATAAGGTCCAAGAATGGTAACCCACGGTTGGTGTAACGTTTTGCAATAGATACAACCAATCGTAAGTTTGACTTAGCCATTTTTGTTTTGGCTTCATCGGTGATTTTTTTACCTAATTTAATTTGTTCTAAAACATTTTTAAGTTCATCTTCTTCAAGATTAAAGCTGTCTTTACTGGCTTCTTTTGTTTGAAAAAGTTTTTTGATCTCCATGTAGGTACTTACCATAGTGGCCTCTGGAACGGTTGCAGCAATTTGTACTTTTGAAAGATTTAAAATACCTTCGAGAAGTTTTTTATGGTTTTGCATCAAAACATCGTTAAACAGTGGGAGTTTATATTCAAGACGAGCGAGCTCTTGTTCGAAACCAGAATCACTTTTTAGTGCAGTTTCCATCGCTTTTACAATCTCTGTGATCAGTTTACTTGTTGGTCCAAGATCAAGAAGTGAATTTTTTAATATGGATTTTTTAAAAGTAAGTGCTAATGAGAATGCCAATGTATCTTCATCGGAATCACTTTTTGCAACCTCTTTAGAAACAAACTTTTGCCAATCTTTTTTTGCCTTTTCAAGAACTTTAAATGAGGTAATAATCGCCTGCGCTCTTTTATCCAGTTTTTTGTCTTTTTTTGCAGATTTGCTGTCGGTGTCTTTATTTTCTGCTGTAGATTCTGCTGTTACTTCTTCTGTAGAATCATCATCGCTATCATCATCTCCATCAAAGTTTTTAAAGAGTTCTTTTACTTTTCGTTCTCTATTAACAAGTGGTTCTTTGTATTCTAAAATAAAATCAATAAGATACGGAACAGAACAGATTGCATCTAAAATTGCATCTTCTCCGGTTTCAATCTTTTTACTGATCTCCACCTCTTCCTCTTTTGTTAAAAGTGGAATTTGTCCCATTTCACGTAAATACATACGTACGGGTGAATCGGAACGACTCCACTCTAAAAGTTCTTTATTTTTAAGCAGATCATAAACTTCAGCATCTTCCCCATCCATCAGTTTTGTAAGTTGATCTCTTTTTCGTTTAGCTTCATTTGCGTTGAGTAGTTTGGCTTCTTCTTGTGAAGAGATAAGGGTTACATTGTACAGTTGCGTTAGAGCAACAAGTTTTTTGATATTTGCTCCTGATGGAGCTTTAGGAAAAACTTTTATAAGTTTTTCATAGGTTAAAACAGAATCTTTATATTCTTTAATGATTTTTTCAATGAGTTTATTTAAATCTTTTGCAGTCATATGTGTATGGCCCTTAATAAATATTGTTATAAAAAAGGATTATATCCAAATTAACTAAAAATTGAATTAATTATTCCGCTTAATAAATTATTTTTGATATTTTAGATAAAATGGCGTAGAAATTTAAATAATTTAGGGATTTTAATGAATATAATTACAGGTAAAGTGTGGAATTTTGGAGATAATATCGATACAGATTTAATCATCGCTGCACGTTATTTAAACAGTAGTGATCCAGAGCATTTAGCAAAATACGTTATGGAAGATGCTGATCCATCTTTTGCATCGAAAGTTCAAGAGGGTGATATTATAGTTGCTGGAGAGAATTTTGGATGTGGTAGCAGTCGAGAACATGCACCCATTGCATTAAAAGCTGCTGGAGTTAACGCAATTGTTGCGAAATCATTTGCACGAATTTTTTATCGAAATGCTTTTAATATGGGCTTACCAATCTTTGAATTGGATGAAGCAGGAAAAATATTAGAAGGAGATTCAATTACTATTAATTTAGAAAAAGGGACAATTGAAGATCTTGATAAGAAAAATAGCTATAAATTTACACCTATTCCAGAATTTATGCAAGAACTCTTAAATACGGGTGGATTGATGAATTATGCAAAAGTAGAGATGTTAAAAAAGGATAATCAATAATGGGAAATAATTATAAAGTTTCAATTATCAAAGGTGATGGAATTGGTCCAGAGATCGTAGATGAAGCAGTAAAGATTTTAGATGCAGCATCGTATAAATATGGTTTTACAGTAGAGTATGAAGAATATTTAATGGGTGGAGCTGCTATAGACGTAACTGGTGTTCCTCTTCCGGATGAAACAACAAAAGGGGTGTTAAACTCTGATGCCTGTTTATTTGGTGCTATTGGTGGACCAAAATGGGATACTTTAGATAGAGAGTTTCGACCCGAATCGGGACTGCTAAAGTTTAGAAAAGAGATGGGTGTATTTGCAAATTTGCGTCCAGCTATTGTTTATGATGAATTGGTTAATGCCAGTAGTTTGAAGCCTGAAATCATTAAGGGTGTGGATATAATGGTTGTTCGTGAACTGATTGGTGGGATCTATTTTGGTGAACCAAAAGGTCGTGATGAAAATAGAGGCTTCAATACAATGGTGTATACCAAAGATGAAGTGATTCGAATTGCGCATGTTGCTTTTAAATTAGCGATGAAACGTAGTAAAAAAGTATGTTCTATTGACAAAGCAAATGTTTTGGATGTTTCTCAATTGTGGAGAGAAACAGTAGAGGAGGTTGCCGTTGATTATCCTGAAGTTGAATTATCGCACATGTATGTTGATAATGCGGCGATGCAACTTATTGCCAACCCTAAACAGTTTGATGTAATGCTCACAGGAAATATCTTTGGAGATATTTTAAGTGATGAGGCATCGATGTTAAGCGGATCTATTGGACTTCTTCCAAGTGCAAGTACGGGTGAAAAAACAGCTGTATATGAACCAATTCATGGTTCTGCTCCAGATATTACGGGTCAAGGTATTGCCAATCCAATTGCAACTATTAGTTCAGCTTCCATGATGTTAAGATACTCTTTAAATGAAGAGGAAGCTGCGGATGCTATTGATAATGCTATTAAAAAAGCACTAGATGAGGGATATCGAACTAAAGATATCGCTGCATTTGATGCTAAAGAGGTGGTGAGTACTACTGAAATGGGCGATATCATTGCAAAGTATTTAACCAACTAATCAACACCATGAATACCGATCGTGCACACTACGCCAAAGGAAAGTGTGCCTTTCATCTAACCTCTTCGCAAGAAGAGACACTTCAATTTTTAAAAGACCTTTTCTTTCCATACACAAACAGAGTTTACATTGTTGGTGGTTTTGTGCGCGATAGCATGCTTAATATCACATCTAACAATGATATTGATATAGAGGTCTACGATATCCAACCTGACGTATTTGAACAATTGATGGCTCAAATTGGAGCCATTGGAGTAGGGCAGTCATTTTATGTGCATAAGTATCAAAATATAGATATCTCTTTACCAAGGACAGAAACAAAAACTGCGTATGGACATAGGGGTTTTGATGTTGCATTGTGCAATGATGAGAAAACTGCTGCTCAACGTCGGGACTTTACAATGAATGCATTAATGGTAGATCTTTATACCATGATATTGTATGATTTTTATTCTGGATTGGTTCATTTGAAACAAAAAATAATATGTATTATAGATAAAAAAAGATTTGTGGAAGATTCGTTACGTGTCTTAAGGGCAATGCGTTTTGCAGCACAATTTGGATTTAAAATTGATGCAAAGTCAAAATTATTAATGCGTGAAATGAGCTTAAACGATTTGTCCCAGGAGAGAGTTGTGCAAGAATTGGAAAAGATGTTTAAGACAAAATATTTACATTTTGCTTTGTATTATCTTTTTTCATTAAATATTGCTAGACAAATTTTTAGTATTGATATAGATTTAAAGACCTTTATTGGTTTATATAAATTTTATAAGATGAGACAGAAATATTTCAATGTAGAAGTTTATCCCTACTATTTCTTATACATATTGAATAATTATACAGATATAGATATACACAAACTTGTTTTTCCTAAAAAAATGCTAAGGTATATTGAATCTCAAAATAAAATAAATTTTAATATTAGTTTAGAGGAGCTGCATATTATTGCATTGACGATGCCTATAAAAAAATGGCTCGGATGTTTGGATGACGAAATAATTATTATAGCAAAAAAATATCATATTTATGATGACATTCTAGTGACCAATGTATCTGCACTTGAGGTGATGAACGATGGGTTCAAAAAAGATGCAATAAAAAAGGAGATAACTAGACGAAAACTAAAGTTTATTCGTGATAAAATAGGATCAAAATAAGTATTTTAAGGATAAGCGCATGAGTGATAAAAAATACAGATTAGTAACTAGAAGTGATATGGATGGATTGGTTTGTGGAACCTTGTTGAAATATTTAAACATCATTGATGAGATCACTTTTGTGCATCCTAAAGATATGCAAGATGGTAAAATACAGATTACACAAAATGATATCACTACAAATCTTCCTTATGTTGATGGCGTGTTTATAGCTTTTGATCATCATTTTAGTGAAACACTTCGAAATGAAAAAAAAGAAAATCATATCATTGATCCTAATGCTCCAAGTGCAGCTGAAGTGGTATACGATTATTACGGTGGTGATGAAAAGTTTCCTGCTCGATTTAAAAATATGATGAATGCTGCGAACAAAGCAGATTCAGCAGCTTTTTCTAAAGAAGATATACTCAATCCCGTTGGTTGGGATCTGTTGAGTTTTCTAATGGACAGTCGCACTGGACTGGGACGTTTTAGAGAGTTTACAGTTTCAAACTATCAATTAATGATGGATTTAATTGATTATTGTGCTTTACATCCAATTGAAGATATATTAGAACTCAATGATATAAAAGAGCGTATAGAGTTGTATTTTAAATATGAAGAGCAGTTTATTGAACAATTAAAACGATGCTCAACTGTGTATAAAAATTTAATCATTATTGATTATAGAGAAGAAGAGATCATCTATCCTGGAAATAGATTTATGATCTATGCAATGAATCCTGAAATAAATATCTCTATTCATGCTGTTTGGGGCAGAGATAAGCAAAACATAGTTTACAGCACTGGAAAATCGATAATCAATAAAAGTTCAAAGACAAATGTTGGAGAATTGATGCTCAAATACGGTGGTGGTGGTCATCATGCTGCAGGTGGGTGTCAACCTACTATTGAAGATGCACCTAGAGTACTTCAAGAACTAATATCTACAATTAATAAGGATGCGTAACAGATGAAAAATTTAAGTTCTTTAGTTAAATTAATACTTCCTATTTTTTTAGTAGGAACGGTTTTTATTTTATTTATCAATTTTGGTATGGACTATGTTATAGGAGACATGGGTAACTCTAAAGAGTTGATGGAAGTTAAAAAAGTGATGGTCTTTATGTTGTTTTTGATGTTGCTATTACTTGCAGGTACAACGTATATCATTTACGATACCTATGTGCGCGAACCTATGGGTGAAATGATAAGTTTTTTAGAATTACTTAAAGATGAACGATATGAAATCTATGATAAAAGATTCAATACTTCAGATATTGATAATTTTATTACTCAAATTAATAAAATCATTAGTTTTTTGGCGCAAAAAGATAAAGATACACAAGCACTTATTGAACAAGTTAAATTAAAAGAGTCCTTTACCAATGATATCTTAGATTCACAGCTTAACCCTATTATAGTTATGCAAGATCAAAAAATTGTCAGTGCTAATAAGGCGTTTTACGATTATTTTACGGATTGTATGCACTTTGAAGGAAGCAATTTAAATAATTATAAAATTTTTATTGATAAGTTTATCGAAGAAGAGGGTTATATCTATAATTTTAAAGATAAAGCATGGATTCAATTTGTTCAAGAGAATAAGCAAAAAAATCATCAAGCAAAACTTAATGTAAATAATAAAGAGGTGATTTTTCAAATTGATGTGATGAGTATACAAGATGATCAATTTATTGTAAGTTTATCCGATGTAACGCAATATATTTTAGCACGTAATAAAGCGCAGGCGGCACAAGCAGCTAAAACAACATTTTTAGCAACCATGTCGCATGAGATACGAACACCTTTAAATGGTATTTTAGGTTTTTCAAAACTTCTTGAAACATCACAATTACCACAAAAAGAGAAAGGCTATGTAGATATTGTTAACAACAGTGCACAATCATTGCTGGGTATTATTAATGATATCTTAGACATATCTAAAATGGAAAGCGGTAAACTTGACCTTGAAACACATCAGTTTGATCCTTTTAAGGAGTTTGAACCAACAGTAGAACTTTTTGTTGCCAAAGCAGATGAAAAGAATATTGATCTGTTGTTTTTCTTAGATCCTCGTTTACCACGCTATTTACTGGGTGATTCATTGAAACTTAAGCAAGTGATATCAAATCTTTTAAGCAATGCAATTAAATTTACTCCCAATGATGGTGAAATTTTAATTCGTATTGAACTGCTTGAAGAAACACAGAATGAATCAACCATTAAATTTTCAGTAAAAGACAGTGGCGTAGGGATCCCTGTTGAACAACAAGCTAATATTTTTGAACCCTTTTCACAAGCCGACAGCAGTGTAACACGCAAATATGGTGGTACGGGTCTTGGGTTAACCATATGTTCTAAAATCATAGAAGCGATGAACTCTAAAATTACCATTGAGAGTCAAGTCAATGAAGGGAGTGAATTTTCATTTACTTTAGTATTGCAATCCAAGGTAGATAGAACCAACTATTATCACATAGATGATAACTTACAAGTTTCTTTGTATTGTAAAAAACTTGAATGTAAATCACAACTTGGAATTATTAAAAAATACATTGAGCATTATGTTAACTTTAAATTAGTTAATCATATCAATCAAGTCAATAAAGACGATATTTTAATCATTGAATATAAAGATTTTATAAATTTAAATGCAAATGAGATAGATGTTTCGACGCTAATTATTATTAACAATGAGTACAAAGATATCGATCTAAAAGATAATTTTAAAATTATTAAAGCACCTATTAACCCTTCAAAACTTTATGATGCAATTGTTGAAATATCAAATCCTTATGTCCAAGATCAAATTGTGTACGATGATGTTTTGGCATCGTATGATTCGGTGGTATTAGTAGCGGAGGATAATTTTGTTAATCAACAACTAATGATTGCAATGCTTAAACAACGAGGTATTGAAGCAATCATTGCTAATGATGGGCAAGAAGCATTGGATATGGTTGTAGATGCTAGGCATAAATTTGAAATTATTTTTATGGATATCAATATGCCAAATATGAATGGTCTAGAATCTACGGATAAAATTATTGAACATGAAAAAGCAAATAATCTTTCTCATGTACCAATAGTAGCACTTACAGCCAATGCCGTTGCAGGGGATAAAGAAAGATTTTTAGAGCATGGAATGGATGAATACATACCTAAACCTTTTGAAGAGAAAATGCTTGATGCTGTGTTGATGAAATACATATCTAAAAATAATTCAAAAGAGGAGGTTCAGGACGAAGCACAAGTAGATGCAGTGAGCAATGAGGTTCTAGAGTTAGAAAACACTTATGATATTGAAGCCAGTGCAACAAGTCTTGGCTTGCCTACAAATGTATTTACCATGATTTTTAAAACTTTTTTAGATCATATCGATGAAGATATACAAAGTTTAGATGAGGCAATACGCAATAAAAAAACTGATAAGATTGTTAATCTTGCGCATAAAATCAAAGGGGCCAGTGCCAATCTTAAAATAGAAAACATTGCACTATTGACAAAAGCGATTGAACAAGAAGCAAAAGTAGAGTTCAATGATGATTTGTCGGTAAAATTGCAAAAAGTTCAAAAAGAAGTAATTAGCCTAAAAGAGATATTTCAAGAGTATCAAAACTAAAAAGAGTTTAGCTTAAATGCTTTAACTCTTTTTGTAATATCGCATAAAACGTATCAAAATCTTTTAGTTTGAGCTTAGCGTTACGCTGTTTTTTCCCCCACATTGGTTCAGGATAAAACGAATCTTCCTTAAATCGTGCCATGATATGAAAATGCACATGGGGCATGTAGTTTCCAAATGATGCAATATTGATTTTTTCTGGCTGGAAATAATCCAACATCGTTTTTTCAACAATATCCAAGGTCTCAAAAATATGGAGTTTGGTTTGTTTATCGCACATTGAAAGTTCTTTGTAGGGCTGAATGGTAAAAATTTTTAACCAAGGTATTTCACTTGGTTCAATTTGTACATCGATATATCTATTCTTTAAAATGATCATGTATTTTCTTTATCTCATCAAGTGATTGGGTAAATATATCCACTAAAGCCGGATCAAAAAATTTCCCCCTTTCCCGTATTAGAAGGTTTAAGGCATCATCCAAACTCCATGCTTTTTTATACGGTCGTTCAGAGGTCAGTGCATCAAACACATCAGCAATACTTACAATACGAGCATTTAAAGGAATATCTTCCCCTTTGATTTTATTAGGGTAGCCTGTACCATCATATTTTTCATGATGATTTAATGAAACAATGGCTCCTTGTGCTAAATATTTACCTTTGGCATCTTTTAGTATCTCATATCCTATAGTGGTATGCGTTTGCATAATTTTATTTTCTTCAAAATCAAGTTTCCCTTTTTTGAGTAAAATATTATCTGGAATACCAACTTTTCCAATATCATGAAATGGTGCAACATAAAATATAGCATCTTGCTCTTTCTCCTCTAATCCATAATTACGTGCAATAAGACGAGAATAGTGTGCTACACGAGCAACATGATTGGCGGTCTCTGGATTTTTATATTCAGCTGCTTTTGTTAAAACATCAAGAGCTTCATGCTCTCTATGAACAATCTCTTTGGTTGCTTTATCAACCTCTTCTTGAAGATGTAAAGCTTGATCTTCAAGCATCATTTGTGCATGACGAAGATGCAGTAGATTGCTTGTTCGTGCTTTAAATTCTGTCAGTTCAATCGGTTTACTTAAAAAATCTGTTGCCCCCGCTTCTAGGCATGAAAGTTTTAACTCTTGATCATCACCTGCAGCTGTGATAACAACGATGGGGATATTACTATTTATTTTTCGGTACTGCTTAATTACCTCAAGTCCATCAATATCAGGCATCATGTAATCTGTAAATAAAATATCAATATCATGATGTAAAATATACTCTAAAGCTTCAGGTGATGATTCAAAGCATTCTATGTCTAAATCAAATTGTGAAGCATAAGCTTGTACAAGCATTAAGTTTATAGGTTCATCATCAATATAAACTGCTTTAAATTTTTTAAAATCCATTTATCCCTTTCGTTGAAATGTCATATTTCATATACTCTTTTGTATAATATCAATATTTATATTATTTACAGCTTTATTTTTAATCTATATCGAATAGATAAAAATATTTTTTTCTTAAA
>JAYEFX010000134.1:0-2183 GCA_034658775.1 Campylobacterota bacterium | reverse complement strand
CTCTCTGCTGAACAAATTGTAAAGATGACCACAATTTTAGAAGATAAAAAGAATAAAATTGTTTTATTGGATACGGAAATTGAAGCCCAAAAAAACCGTATAGCTACAAAAATTGAAGAATTGAGCCTAAATAAAGAGGAGATAGAGAAGTTAAAAGATCTTCTTCTTGGATATGAATTAAGACAAAAAGAGTATATCCAAAAGAATACAACACTTACTCAAGCTGTACAAACAGGCCAAAATGCAATAACTTTAAAAGATGATGAGTTAGGATTACTTGAGCAAAAACTGTTAATACAAAGCAAAGAGCATCAAGCGCTGGTTGAAGAGTTTGATATCACTAAGGTAAAAATCAAAAATCTTACAGGGGTTCGAATCAAAGTAGTTACCTCGCTTAGAGATAAATTGGGAAGCTCAATTGATATTGATCCAAAAAGTGGGGCGATGCGATTTTCATCGAATATTTTATTTGAGAAAGGGCAATACGTACTTAAAGATGATGCTAAAAAACAATTAAGTGGAATTTTAAAGAAATATTTACATACGTTGTTGCTCAATGAGGATATTCGACAATATATAGATAATATTATTATAGAGGGTTATACGGATTCGGTTGGGAGCTATTTATACAACTTGGAACTTTCCCAAAAAAGAGCCCTTGAGGTGATGAAATTTTTGCACACACTAAAGTTTGAACAAAAAGAATTATTGGAGCAATATATTTCAGCCAGTGGTCGATCATTTTCAGATCTGATTTATGAAAATGGGGAAGAGAATAAGGATGCCTCTAGAAGAATAGAGATTAAGTTTAGAATTAAAAATGAAAAAGCGATTAAAGAATTGGAAAATTTTTTACAAAGATAGATGATGGAAGAAAATTTATATCAACCTAATTATTTACGTACTTTGAGTAAAAAACTTAAAGATATAAGGAGCAAAAAAAAGCCTCCAAGTTTGTGGAAAAAGATAAAAAATATTTTTACAAAGAGTAGAAGATGAAAATTTTACTGCTTGAAGATGAGTTGATGTTGCAAAACTCCATTGCAGAATATCTTGATGCATTGGGGCATGAGTGTACAGCAGTAGGTGATGGGCTAAAAGCAAAAAATACTTTGCAAACTAAAAAATACGATTTGTTGATTTTTGATATTAATGTTCCTCATATCTCTGGGTTGGAACTGCTTGAGCATTTACACCATAAGCATTGCTATACTCCTGTAATATTTATCTCAGCATTGGTGGATATTAAAAGTATTACTGAAGCTTTTAATCTTGGAGCGGCGGATTACCTAAAAAAACCATTTCACTTAAAAGAGCTGGCTTTACGTGTGCAAAAGATATCAAAAGATATTGATGATTTAAAGCGACAACACATACTTATAAGTCCTAACTACAGTTATGTTAAGCATGGATCACAGTTGTTGTTTAACAAACAACTTCAGCCTTTAACAAAAAAGCAAAATGATATTGTGGAGTGTTTATGCAACAATATAGGTACTATAATCTCAGTGGATATCTTACGTGAATACGTATGGAACTCTGAGCCCGTAAGTGATGCTACCATACGTACAGAGATTAGCCGCTTACGTAGAGTACTTAAAGAAGACTTTATTCAAAACCACAAAGGTATAGGATATAAGATAGATCGTTACGTTGCAAGCGTGTAACAAAACCACTCATATAATATAAAATTATACCAAACCCTCCACTTAAATTTTTTTTGCTATGTTCTTGCTATATTACTTCTTTACTATTAGTATGAATTATTTTAAAGGAGTTCTAATGGATGCCCAAAAAGCACAAGAGTATTGGAGAGAAAATATCTCAACCATACTAAAACTATTAGTTGTTTGGTTCATTGTATCACTTGGATGTGGTGTGTTGTTTATCAATCAATTAAATATGATCGAAATTAGTGGAGTTAAACTAGGTTTCTGGTTTGCACAGCAAGGTTCAATTTACGCATTTGTGATACTTATTTTTGTATACGTATACAAAATGGGTAAAATTGATGAAAAATACGGCGTAAACGAGTAGGAGAGATTATGGAATTACAAAGTTTAATTTACCTATTTGTAGGGGTTTCTTTTGCGATTTACATCGGTATTGCTATTTGGGCAAGAGCGGGATCAACAAAAGAGTTTTATGTAGCAGGTGGTGGAGTTCCTCCTGTAGCAAATGGT
>JAYEFX010000133.1:0-2199 GCA_034658775.1 Campylobacterota bacterium | reverse complement strand
TGCGTGTGCGTGATCTTTCACAAGGATGCGCAGTGATGTACAAAGAGCAAGAAGAACAACGACTTCAAAGAATTGGAAATTAATGCTCGTACGTGAAATACATGACTATTTAGATCAACTTTCCCCATTTGAAAGTCAGGAAAAATGGGATAACAGTGGACTGATCGTAGGATCGATGGATCAAAATTTTGATGAGCTTGTGATCTCTTTGGATTTGGATGAAGAACTTCTTTCTAAAGTGAAACCAAATTCACTTATTATCACGCATCATCCACTTATATTTTCACCTTTAAAAACGATAAATTTTGATTCGTATGCTACTAAATTATTAAAAATATTGATCAAAAAAGATATTGCTTTGATCAGTATGCATACGAATATTGATAAATCACATCTCAATAGATACGTAGCAACACAGGTGTTAGAGTTTCAAGATGTTCGATGCGAGGAGTTTGTTTGCTACGCCGATGTTAACATGAGTTTTGAAAAACTTCAGCAACATGTTGTAAATAAACTTGGACTCAAAGCACTTAAAGTAACACAAAAAAAAGATCATGTGCAAACGGTGGCATTGACCACTGGATCGGGTATGTCTTTAATAGGGCAAATTCAAGCAGATTGTTTTTTAACTGGTGATATCAAATACCACGATGCAATGGAAGCAAAAAGTAGAGAAATCAACTTAATTGACATTGGGCATCATGAAAGTGAACAGCATTTCACAGCCCTACTTATGGGACTTATTGAAAAATATTTGAAAAAAAATCAAATAAAAGCTATAATAGCCAATTCACAGAATCCATTCGACTATAAATAAAAGGAAAAAGATTGAATATACATTTAAAACAACTTGTACAGTTAAGCGATTATGATAAGCAGATCAGTTCATTTGAACCACGAATCGTACAAGAGAGAGAAAAACTGGAAGTTTTTATGCAAACGGCCAATGAGTTACAAGCAAAAATTGATGAGGCATATAAAGTTATTGATGATGCTAAATCAAAAAGAATGAAAAATGATATCCATTTAGCAGAGTTAAAAGATAAGCTTGATGATGTTGCAAAGAAAAACTCTTCTATTACCAATGAGAAAGAGTTAAAAGCTCTTCAACTCGAAGAAGAGATTGCAAAAGAGCAGATCTCATTCGCAAATGAAGAGATCGCACGATTGGATGCAGTGGTTGAGGTTAAAGATGCTCAATTAGCTGAATCTAAAGAGAAACTAGCTGCAGAACAAGATGATATCAATGAGATGCAGACACTTATTAATACAAATATTGAAGCACTCAATCAAGAGCGAGCAGAAGTATCTGAAAAAAGAGCACAGCTTGTACCAAACATTGATAATAAAATCTCAATCTTTTATGAAAAAATTAAGCGATGGGCAAAAGACACAGTTGTTGTTCCTGTTCGTAAACAAGCATGTTACGGGTGTTTTATGAAAATTAACGATAAAACATATTCAGAAGTTATTCGATCTGAAGAGATTATTAATTGTCCACATTGTGGTCGAATTCTTTATAAAGAAGAAGAGACTGCTTAAGCATTAGTGTGAATCTATTTTCACTTTTTTACCTCTTTGTAGCGTTGGTATTTTGGGTACTAGCGCTGCCATTTCTTCTGTATAAATCACGCTCAAATAAATACAAAGACGCTATCCCCGCACGATTTTTTTTAAAAAACAATGGTGCTTTTAAGAACAAAGGTATTTGGTTTCACACCTGTTCAATGGGGGAAACAAAATCTATTGTACCCTTGATTGAACAGTTTGATAATGTAAATTTGAGTGTGAATACCAATACTGGATTTGAAGAAGCAAAAAAACATTGTCAAAATGTACGCTATTTACCTTATGAGTTGTTTTTGCCATTTTGGGTGAATCAACAAAAAGTATTAGTAGTGATGGAAGCGGAACTTTGGTACATGTTGTTTTTAATGGCAAAAATAAGAAATACACCAACGATGTTGATCAATGCACGTATTTCAGATAAATCCCATGCCTCGTATCTTCGTTTTTCATGGTTGTACAAACGTATCTTTAAAAATATTGATCAGGTGTTTGCACAAAGTGAGGTTGATAAAAACCGACTTGAGCAATTGGGTGCTTCCAATGTAGAAGTGATTGGAAACATCAAATTAGCCAATTTACCCAAGGTGACAAAAAGCTTAGAGAAACAAAAAGAGTTGCTTATCACAGCAG
>JAYEFX010000132.1:0-2222 GCA_034658775.1 Campylobacterota bacterium | reverse complement strand
TGATACACTATTTGAATTGTTAATGGAAAAAATATCAAGTGATATGGAATGGATTTATGTATCAAAAAACTCAACATTAAGTACACAGATGTTGCAAAAAATAGAAGAACATAATATTCCTAATGCGACCGTTAATGTACTTCGCCATAATCGTGTTGATTCCAACACAGTAAATAAATATTTAACCCTTAGGGATAAAATATTTAATATTGCCTTGGGACATAATGAGGCATTAAGTGCAGATCAATTCCAGATACTTTACGATACTGAAGATTATGACGTGCATTTGAGTTTAGCGTCGAATACTCAAACACCAAAATCAATCATTGTAAAATTATTTACCCAGCAAGATTTTAATATAGGACATTGTTTAGCTTCTAATACTGCTACACCATTGCCTTTTTTATTACAACTGATGTTGGACAATACCTTAAAAATGATTGTTAGTGAAAACCCAACGTATCGTGATGATGCAAAAAGTAAAATAGGACACATGCAATGAAATCAATTCAATTAAAAAAAGCACTGGAATCGTTAATAGATTCTAAAATACCCGTATTTGTTTGGGGAAGTCCAGGGGTAGGAAAATCTTCTTTAGTGCAGCAAATTGCCCAAGATAAGAAAATGTGCTTTATTGATTTGCGTTTATCCTTACTTGATCCTACGGATCTGCGTGGAATACCATTTTTTCAAGCAGAAGAAAAAAAAGCGGTGTGGGCAAAACCTGAATTTCTGCCTAATACAAATTCTAAACAGTTTGGAATCTTATTTTTAGATGAGATTAACTCTGCTCCTCCAACCATACAAGCAGCTGCGTATCAATTGATTTTAGATCGTAAAATTGGTGAATACATTTTACCTGAGAATTTTGCTATTGTTGCTGCTGGAAACTATGAAACGGATAGAGGAGTAACGTATCGTATGCCAACTCCATTGGCGAATCGTTTTGTTCATTTAAATTTTGATCTTGATTTTAATGCTTGGAAACAGTGGGCATACAGTGCCAAGATGGATGAACGTATCATTGGGTATTTAAGTTATAAAAGTGAGAATCTGTTTACTTTTGATCCAAAATCATCGCAAAAATCATTTGCAACTCCTCGATCATGGAGTTTTGTTAATGATATTTTAAATTCAAATCTTGAACCTGACTTGTATTTGGATGTTATTGGTGGCGCTATTGGAAAAAGTAGTTGTGAAGAGTTTCTTAATTACATTGAGGTATGGGAAAAACTTCCTAACATTGCGAATATTTTAGATGGTAGGGAAGTAACACTGCCTGAAGATAATTCAACCTTGTATGCTTTGTGCAGTGGATTGGTGTATGCTATAAAACAAAACAATACTCAAGTAACATTAAATAATCTGTTAAAGTTCTCAATGCTTTTACCCAATGAATTTTCAGTGATGCTCATACGTGATGTTCAGCATGAAGGGATTGCAATAGAGCAGAGCGCTTCGTGGAATGCATGGGTTGATTCTCATAAGTTTTTAATCACTTAAAAGATTTAAAAAATGATTGAGCAACGAATTGAGCAAATAAAAGCAAAACTGGTGATGGAGCAACCTTATTTTGGCTCCATTGCTTCTACTTTAAGTGTCCAACAAAATGATGATTTGCAAACGTTTCAAACGAAACCTGCCTTATTTGAATACAATGATGAGTATATTGAAACGCTCAACGACAATCAAATTGCTTTTACGTTAACTGCATCAGCGATGCACCATGCATTGTCGTATGATGAGCGTAAGGAGAATCGTATGGATTGGTTGTGGACACTGGCTCAAGATTATGCCATCAATGCATTGCTGATCAGTAATAATCTTGATGCACCTCCTAAAATCAATCACGATACACGATTTGACAACATGAGTTCTGAACGCATTTATAAAATACTTGAAAGTGAAATTGATGAGGATAAACATACACCTCAAAAAGTGGAAAAGTTTAAAACCCAAAAAGAGTTTCAAGATCAACAACTAGATGACCAAACAAAAGATATTCATCAACAACAACTTAACAAAGCAAAACTGCATGGAGATTTGCCCCTTGGGATTGAGATCGTTATCCCTAATATACATGAAGGGGAGATATCGTGGAGGGATGAACTGCATGAGATGATTGAACACAGTGTAAAATTTGATTATTCTATGTTTCCTCCTAATAAACGCTACTTATGGCAAGGTGTAGCACTGCCTAGTTTAAGTGGAAATCAGCTTAA
>JAYEFX010000131.1:0-2224 GCA_034658775.1 Campylobacterota bacterium | reverse complement strand
TTAAAAAATTAGTAACCGTGACAGTTTTAGGATGTGCAACTTTTGCCTATGCAAATGTAAATGCAGTAGTGAGTATATTGCCGCAAACAACTTTTGTAAAAGCAATTGGTGGTGATAAGGTTAATGTAAGTTTGATGGTAAAACCTGGTAATTCACCGCACACTTACGAACCAAAGCCAACGCAGATGAAAGATATATCAAAAGCTGATGTTTATTTTTCCATAGGCGTAGAGTTTGAAAATAATTGGTTGCCAAAATTTTCTAATCAAAACAATAAAATGAAAATTATAAATATAAGTACTGGCATAGAAAAGATGGCGATGATAAAGCATAATGATCATGAAGAAGAAGATCATGAAAAACATGCAGAAGATCATGAAGAAAAACACCATGAAAAACATGCAGAAGATCACCACAACTATGCTGCATTTGATCCACATGTTTGGACAAGCCCAGACAATGTAAAAATCATAGCAAAAAATATTCTAAAATCTTTGATAAAAATAGATAAAAAAAATGAAGAATATTATAAGAAAAACCATGAAGTATTTATAGAATCAGTAAATGCTACAGATACCAAAATAAAATCTATTTTAAAAGATTTAAGCAACACTAAGTTTATGGTATTTCATCCTTCTTGGGGCTATTTTGCAAAACAGTATAACTTAATACAAGTACCAATAGAAATTGAGGGTAAATCACCCAAACCAAAAGAGATCATAAAACTCATAAAAAGTGCTAAAAAACAAAACATACAAGCTATATTAACAGCTCCAGAGTTTTCTGAAAAAGTTGCGAAACAAATTGCAAAAGAACTTAATATTCCTATTGTTAAAATAAGTGCATTAAATCCAAAGTGGTCAAAAAATCTTATTAATTTGGCAAAAACAATATCAAATAGATAATTTAAATACAGTACAATTGATATTGAAGCAAGTAATCATCCCCATTTAAGGCGTTTAACTTCCGCTTCAATATCATCTTGGCGCATAAAGTGCTCACCTATTAAAAAAGCATCAGCACCAATAGAAGATAAATGTTCAATCACATCACGATTGCTCACACCACTTTCAGCTACAATAATTTTACCATTTGGAATCATAGGGATAAGTTTATCGCACAGTTGCATGTCCATCTCAAAAGTATCAAGGTTACGATGATTGATACCAATAATTGTGGCACCACACCACATCGCTTTTTTTAAGTCATCTTTATCATGGATCTCAACCAACACTTCAAGTCCAATATGCAAAGCATAATCATACAGTTCACGTAGCTCTTTTTTCTCTAATGCTTTTGCAATAAGCAAAATAAAATCCGCACCATAAACTAAAGCTTCAAGTATTTGATACTTGTCAACAATAAAATCTTTTCGTAAAAGAGGAGTTGGTACATATCGTCGAATTCCTGTTAAGTATTCTAAATCCCCCTTAAAATAATGGGGTTCTGTTAATACCGAAATAGCATTTGCACCTGCATTGCTGTATGCTTGTGCTATTGCTAAAGGATCAAAATCCTCTTTAATGATCCCTTTACTTGGGCTCGCCTTCTTTACTTCAGCAATGATACGTATTTTTTCATCAGGGGTAGATGTAAGATATTGCTTTACATCTCTTGGGGGAAATGGGTTAAAAGCTAAACTTTTTCCCAACCATTCAGGTCCAAAATTTTCTTTTCTTTTTTCTAAGTCTTCTTTTGTTTTTGCAATAATCTCATCTAAAATCATTTATCTTTACATCCCTTTATTTTATTCCAGTGAAGTATAATTTCTTCATCCTTTAAACCAACTTCATCAACAACTTTTTTCATGTTCACATAGGCTTTTTTACACATTTTAAGCTTATATTGTCCCCAGGCTAGCGAATCTATGTATGCAATATTGTTTGGGTCTTTTTGCAGTGCTGATTGTACCAATACAATACCTTGAGGTACATCAATATCGTAATCAATTAAAATGTAGCCTAAATAGTTCTGATATGTAGCATTGTCAACCAAGGCTAATGCATCTTTAAACTTTGAGATAACACTTTGAAGTACTTTTTTCTTATCTTGTGCTGATTCAAATTCAAATATAGCCATTTGAGCAATAATATTAATATTGGATGTTTTAAGATAGATATCTTGCATCAGTTTCATCGCTTGATCAATTTTATTATTTTTTTTGTACAATTGCAGCAACTTTGCATCATCTGTTCTTTCTTGCTCAAGGAAAATCATGGCCAAG
>JAYEFX010000130.1:0-11232 GCA_034658775.1 Campylobacterota bacterium | reverse complement strand
TTTATTAAAAATATAGGTTGCTTCAGAAAAATACGGACTGGCAAACAGTTCATCATCTATCAATAACTCTTCTAGACCCTCATTGGTTTGAACAAAAATATGAATTTTTTCATCCGTGATGGTTTTGCTTAAGATGTTGTATCCCTTAGCATTAAGAAACTCTTCCACTTTTTCGAACAGTTGAACAAAATCTAAACTCACCAAATCAGAATTTTCAATCAAATGCTTAAGCACCTCAACCAATGAATATCGTTTTTCAAGGTTCTCCAACATCGCTCTGTATGAAGCTACGATTTTAAACATATCAAGTAGGTCGTTGTACCCCATCCCTTCAAATTCAAAACTCTCTAATCCATTTTCAATTAAAAAATTAGACAATGAGGTATTGTCTTTTAAGTAGGTTTCATTTTTCCCTTTTTTATATCGATACAATGGTGGCTGAGCAATGTACAAATACCCTTTATCCACAACTGGTCGTAAAAATCTAAAGAAAAATGTTAATAATAAAGTTTGGATATGTGACCCATCAACATCCGCATCGGTCATAATAATCACTTTATGGTATCGAATTTTCTCTTCATTAAAATCTTCACCAATACCACAACCCATCGCTGTAATCATGTTTTTAATCTCATCCGAACGTAAAATTTTATCCAAACGTGATTTTTCAACATTTAAAATTTTACCTTTAAGAGGTAAAATTGCTTGATAGACTCTATCTCGTCCCTGTTTTGCAGAACCTCCTGCAGAGTCCCCTTCCACTAGATACAATTCACAAATCTCTGGATCTTTTGATTGACAGTTTGCTAATTTTCCAGGTAACGTTCCAATACTCATGGAATCTTTTTTTCGTGTTAAATCACGTGCTTTTTTAGCCGCTTCTCGACCACGCGCTGCCATAAGTGCTTTTTCCATCACTTTTTTTGCATTATTAGGATTTTCTTCAAAATATTTAGATAACATCTCATTGGTTAATCGTTGACAAATTGGTTTTACGTATGAGTTTCCTAGCTTACCTTTTGTTTGCCCTTCAAATTGTGGCTCAGGTACTTTTACACTAACAATAGCACATAAACCTTCACGTACATCATCACCCGTAATTTTAGTATCTTTTTCACGCGCAGCTGCGTTATTTTTGATATACGAAACAATAGCACGCGTCAAACCTGCTTTAAATCCTGTCTCATGTGTTCCCCCATCAATGGTTCGAATATTGTTTACATACGATTGTGTTTTTTCAGAAAAGGTATCGTTGTACATCAATGCAATATCCACTTCCATATCATCTGCTTTTTCAGAAAATGTAATGGCATCCGTCATGGGTGCTGTTTTATTTAAACTTTCAACAAAAGCTTTAATACCACCTTCAAAATGATACACCTCTTTAACATCAATTCGCTCATCTTTAAGTTCAATAGTGATCATTGAATTTAAATAAGCAATCTCTTTAAATCGTTTGGAAAGTGTTTCAAACGAGTAATCATTGGTTTCAAAAATACTAGTATCAACTGTAAATTCTATGGTTGTACCTGTTTTTCTAGTCGTACCAATCACTTCTAAATCTGCTCTTGGAATCCCTGTTTCAAACTCTTGATAGTGAATTTCACCACCTCTGTGAATGGTCATTTTAAGTTCAGAAGAAAGTGCATTTACAACCGATACACCAACCCCATGAAGTCCACCAGAAACTTTATAGGTATCTTTATCAAATTTACCCCCTGCATGCAATACAGTCAAAGCTACAGTAGCAGCTGATTTTTTTTCTGTTGGATGCATGTCCGTTGGAATTCCTCGGGCATTGTCACTTACAATGATTCGATTGTCTTTAGTGATGGTTATTTTTATCGTATCACAAAATCCAGCCATCGCTTCATCAATAGAGTTATCCACAACTTCATATACCATATGATGCAATCCACCAAAAGAGGTATCACCAATATACATACCAGGTCTTTTTCGAACTGCTTCAAGACCTTTTAAAACTTTAATATTACTAGCGCCGTATTCTTGACCCATATTGTATTCCTTTTTTATTTTTCTAATACTATTGGCATAACAATAGTAAAAAAGTTTCCATTTTCTAAATAAAATGGTAAGTTTGATTCATTAAATCCTATAGAAATTGTATCCCCATCAACCATGCTTAAAAAATCCAATAGATATTTTGCATTGGCTGCTATATAAAACTCTTCATTTATATTTAGATCAATATCTACTTGGGTAGTTGCATCCGTATCTTCATCTAATGATTCAAAAACTAACCCTGTAGCTTGTAGGGTAATTTTTATGTTTGAAAATAAAGAGGTTACTAATTTAATTGATTCTACCAATTTATCTTTGGGAAGTGTTAAATTGTGTTTTAAAGATGTTGGGATGATACGTTGATAATCAGGAAAATTACCATTGATCAGTTTTGTAAAAAATTGTTTATTTTGATTTTTAATGATTAAATTTGTTTCATCATAGCTAATTATCGCTTCATCAAAAAATTGTTTTTGAATCTCTACTACTGCTTTTTTAGGAATGATAACTTGCATAATAGTATTTGATTCATTTGGTATATGTGAAACTGCAAGTCTTCTGGTATCGGTTGCTACAAAATTAATATTGTTTTGTTTAATATCTATCAAAGCACCATTGAGTTCAAATTTAGGATTGTTGTTATCAATTGCAGGGGTAATTTTTTTAGATGAATGTATAAATTGTTGCGTATCTATGTTTAATGTTTGCAGTTCTTGGTTTTTTGGAAAACTTGGATATTCATTTGCATCGTACATTGGTAATTTAAAATTTGAACGATTTTGTTTAATATGAAGATGATTATCAAGAGTTTCAATAAGCAACTGATTGTCTTTTAATCGTCGTATTATATTTAATAAATTAGCACCATTGGTGGTTGCTTTTCCATCTGTACTATCAAGTAAATTATCAATATTTGCACTTAATCCCATCTCATAATCAGTTGCTTTTATGGTTAAGTTCATATCACTTATTTCTAAATAAATATGTGAAGTGATTGAACTGGCATCTTTTTTTTCTAAGAATGGTTGCATTGAAGCAATAATATTTTCAAATTTTGATTTCTCAATTGTAAACTTCATGTTCTTTCCTTTATATCTCTTTTAAGTAGTGGTAGTAGTAGGTAATGTGAATAGATGAAAACACTTTAACATCATCGGTTTTATCGAAGATTTTTAGTGGTCTAAATATTGAAAAGATGTTCACACCTATTCACATTGTGGTCCTAAACTTTTTTAATCCTTACTTATAATTTTGTTTTTTAAATGTTCTAAATTGAGTTTAAATGTTTCATCAATCTCAATAAGTTCATTTGTTTTTTGTACATTTTTAGAGATTGAACTGTGATCTTTCATCCCTAAAATTTTTGCAATATCGGGCATCGAATTGTGGGTTAGTTTTCGTGCTAGATAGATCACTATACGTCGTGCATTGGCAACGGTTGCGGTACGTTTTTTTGATTTTATATCCGAAGGCTTGATATTGAGTTCTCGTGCAACGGTTTCAATAATATCATTTATTTTAATGTTTTCTTTTTGCTCTTTGATTTGCTCTTTTAAAATTGATTTAGCCAGATCAATATTGATCTCTTGATTTAGAAGTGTAGCATTGGCATTGATGCGAATAAGCACCCCTTCTATTTCACGAACAGAGTTATCAAGATTGGCTGCTATGTAGTTAATTACATCACGGCTTAGTTCTATACCATTGAGTTCACTTTTTTTCTCTATTATGGCAATTTTGGTTTCAAGTTCTGGAAATTTGATATCGGCAGTTAGACCCCATTCAAATCTGCTTTTAAGTCGATCAACCAATCCAGCAATTTGAGAAGGAAGCCGATCTGACGTCAAAACAATCTGCTTTTGTCTGCCGTGCAATTCATTGAAAGTATGAAAAAATTCCTCTTGAGTTTGCTCTTTGCCACTTAAAAACTGAACATCATCAATCAATAGAAGATCACATTTTCGGTATTTGTTTCTAAAATGATCCATGTTTTTATTTTTAATTGAAAAAGTAAAATCATTCATAAATTGTTCAATCGTTACGTAGATAACTGTTTTTTCACTTTCAACTGCAGAGTTTCCAATAGCTTGTAAAAGGTGTGTTTTACCTAATCCTGTCCCACCGTACAAAAATAGAGGATTGTAGAGTTGCCCTATTTTTTGAGATACAGCTAATGAGGCATTGTACGCCATCTGATTGGATGGTCCAACAACAAATGAATCAAAAGTATATGAAGCATTGAGAATGGTACTTTCAGTACTACTGTTTTGTTGAGCAATGTTATTGAGCAGTTCTTTTTTTGATTTTCTTTTTTCACCTGTAATACGAACTTCAATTTTTGGTTTATAACCCAGATGCTCTTCAAAACAGTTTTGAAGGGTTAAAGTGAATTTTGTTTTGATCCACGAGGCTATGTATTTGTTTGCCACTTCAAAAATTGCAATATTTTCATCACTTGATGCTTTTTTGTAAACAAGTTGTTTTAAGAATCGGTCATAATCCAATGAGGTTGATTCATTTTTTAAAATGTTTAATATTTTTGTTGTGGTCATGTATTAGCGTACTTTTTAATTAATTTTTAAATATTTTATCAAAATTTTGCTTCAACTTGTTATACTTAAAAATATTGCTGTATACTCTTCATTACAAACGGCTTCACTTTGGGTACCCCAAAATCAAAGATTTTGACCCTTAAGTTGCAGATGTTTTCATCAAAGAGTATACAGCAATATTTTTTAAGCTCATAGATGCTAAGAGTAAAACAGATGTGAATAAGATGTGATTATTTTGTGAAAAAGTCTGGAAAAGGGTGTGAATTGAAAATATTGGGTATAGATCCAGGTACCATAAATTGTGGCTATGCGATCATTGAAAAAGATGTGAAAGGAATTCGTTTGATTGAAGCGGGTTTGATCAAAATGAAAACGCGTGATCTGCAACATCAAATCATTGAATTGGTTGAGGGCTTGGATCTGATTTTTTCAAAACACGATATAGCGCAAGTTGCTATTGAAGATATGTTTTATGCTTTTAATCCAAAATCGGTGATTAAGTTAGCGCAATTTAGAGGAGCATTATCATTAAAAATTTTACTAGAATTTGGTAATTTTGCAGAATATACTCCACTGCAAGTCAAAAAAGCAGTTACAGGAAACGGAAAAGCACAAAAAGAACAAGTAGCCTTTATGGTTAAAAGATTATTAAATATACAAAAAGAGATTAAACCTTTAGATATAACAGATGCGATTGCTGTTGCTTTAACGCACGCACAGCGTATAAAATTAAGATAAATTATTATTAGAAAACAATAGCCATCAAAAATAATGAAAAGTTACACAAAATAAACATTTATTTGCTACAATACCTCTATGAGAATATTTTTAGTAGAAGATGATATTGACTTAAACTACCAAATCACCAAAATCTTAGAAGGAATTGGCTTTCATGTTGCTTCTTTTACCAATGGTGTTGATGCAATAAGTTCAATTAGTGGTCGTTATGATGTTTATTTTATTGATTTAAATTTGCCCGATATGCATGGATTGGAAGTGGTTCAAAATATACGAGAAGCTAAAATTGATGCCCCTGTTTTTATTATTAGTGGAGACAATACTATAAACAGTATTGAAAAAGCGTATGCGATTGGTTGCCAAGATTACATTAAAAAGCCATTTGATGTTAAAGAGCTTGTAATAAAGATAAATCAAATCTTCAATCAAAACTCTCACATGGTTACCGTTTCAAAAAAATGTGAATACGATTTAATAAAAGAGATTTTATATTTTAAAAATGAGATGGTTCATCTTACATTAAAAGAGAAAGCACTTTTTCATGTATTGGCTAAAAATATTGGACAAACCGTAAGCAATGAACACATAGAAGCATATGTTTGGGGAATGAACATGGAAAATGGATACGTGAGACAATTGGTCAATAAATTACGTAAAAAAGTCCCTTGTGATATTATTAAAAATCATACAGCAAATGGCTACCGTTTAGAAAAAATCAAAAAATAAATCTTTTTACTGTATAATCATAATCAATAAAATAAAATTTTAGGATAGATTATGGAAGTAACATTATTACAGCACTCTTCACTTGAGGTTTGCGCACACGCCATTCGAACATGCTGGCAAAGCTTTGATAAAAGTGATGATGGTGGAGAAAAAGATAAAGATCTGATAAATCGTGTTGGTAATAAATTTAAACACGCTTCAACACTTGAACACCTCACCTATACTTTTTATCTAAAAGGGATTTCACGAGCACTATTGCAAGAACTTGCACGTCATAGAATGGCAAGTCCCAGTGTAAAATCAACACGATACACACTCAAAGAGTTAAAAGGTGAAGATTCTTTTACAGATGGTATGAGCATGATGGAACTCAAAAACAGATACACCAATCCAGATGAGGTATATGCAGACAAGCATATGCAACAAGCAGAAAAGTATTTGGTTTTTACGGGTAATTTAGGGGTTGATTTTTCTTCTGTTGTGGCATTGGAAAACTTACGATTGATGCTTATTGATGGTGTAGCTAATGATAGGGCAAAATATTGTTTACCTGAAAGTTATAAGACTGAACTGACGTGGACAATCAATGCACGAAGTTTACAAAACTTTATAAGCTTAAGATCTGGAAAATCTGCGCTTTGGGAAATACAAGATTTAGCTAACATGGTCTATAATTGTTTGCCTGATGATCATCGATATTTGTTTGATGATTGTGTAGAAGAAAATTAATTTTAAAAAAAGGAAAAATATGAAAAAAACATTAAGTTTAGTGTTGATGGCAGTTTTAGTTATCGCATTTAGTGGGTGTGGTGAGAAAGAAAAAGCACCAGTTCAAGCAGTAAAAAAAGTTGAAGAGCCAACTGTAAAAACAGTAACATGGAAATTGGCTATGACATGGCCTAGTACACTTACTCCTCTAGCTTCACCTCCTGCAAAAATTGCCCAAATGGTTAAAAAAATGAGTGATGGAAAATTTATCATTAAAATAGAAGGAAAAGAGAAGCACAAAGCCGCTCTTGGAATTTTAGATATGGTTAAAGGTGGTCAATATCAAATGGGTCACTCTGGATCGTATTACTGGAAAGGTAAAGATATCAACACTATTTGGTTTACAACGGTACCATTTGGTATGACCATGAAAGAACAATATGCATGGTTCTACTACGGTGATGGTATGAAATACATGAATGAAGTTTACGATAAATTTGGTGTATTAAATTTCCCTGGTGGAAACACTGGAGTTCAAATGGGTGGATGGTTTGCTAAAGAGATTAAAACAGTAGCAGATTTAGATGGTCTTAAGATGAGAATCCCTGGACTTGCAGGTGAAGTTATGGCTAAATTGGGCGTGAATGTTACGAATATTCCCGCTGGAGAATTATACACTTCTTTAGATAGAGGTACTATTGATGCACTTGAATGGGTTGGACCTGGAATGGACATCAAAATGGGATTTCATAAAGTAGCACCGTATTATTATACAGGTTGGCATGAGCCAGCTTCTGAGATGCAATTCATGGTTAATAAAAGAGCATTTAAAAAGTTAAGTTCTGCAAATCAAGAGATTTTAATCACAGCAATGAAAGCAGCATCAGCAGATATGTATTATGAAAACTTTGCAGCTTCATCTGAAGCATGGGCAAAAATGACAACGGAATTTCCAAACATTAAAGTGAAGTCATTTCCAGTTCCTGTTGTAAAAGCGATGAAAGCAGCTTCTGATGAAGTATTCGCAGCATATGCATCTAAAAATGAAAAATTTAAAGAGATTTATGACAATCAACAAGCATTTATGAAAAAAGCGCGAGCTTGGTCAAAAATGGGTGAGTACGGTTATATTCAAACAACAGAGTCGGTTAAGTAATCTGTCTTGATTGAAAAATCGTTAAATAAAATTACCGATTTCATTGGAAGTATCACGGCAATCGTGATGCTTTTGATGATGGTAAACGTCTTTTTTGATGTGGTTGCACGATATGCTTTTTCCAACTCTTCAGTTGGTATGCAAGAGCTTGAATGGCATCTGTTTTCAGTAATGTTTCTATTTGGAATAGTATACGCACTGAAAGAGGAAGCACATGTTCGTGTTGATTTTATTTACGATCGACTTAGTGATAAAAAAAGAGCAGTTATTAATATTTTAGGGACAATTCTTTTTTTATTACCTTTTACTTTACTTATCATCTTTGGGTCATACGAGTATGTGTATGATGCTTATGAAATTGGTGAAATATCAGAAGATCCAGGAGGGCTGACGCATCGTTGGATTATTAAAGCGATGATCCCTTTATCGTTTATTTTTCTTTTATTAACAGCAATTGGATACATTTTAAAAAATATAAGAGTTTATAAAGGCGAATCTGCATGATTGGTATGTACATGTTTATTGCTGCTTTAGCATTATTAGCAGTAGGTTATCCTGTGGCATTTACCTTTGGTGCAGTGTCAATGTTTTTTGGATTTATAGCAGCCTTTTTTGAGATATTTCCTGATGGAGGTACCTTCTTAGAGGTATGTGAAGAGTTCTTTTTGATGTTCTCGATGATGCCGTTTAGAACCTATTCAATTATGACGAATACAATCTTGATGGCGGTTCCTTTGTTTATCTTTATGGGTATTGTATTGCAAAAATCAAAACTTGCAGAGCGTTTACTTGAAGCCATGGGCACACTGTTTGGATCGGTGCGTGGTGGTATTGCTATTAGTACGGTTATTGTTGGTACCATGCTTGCCGCATCAACAGGTGTGGTTGGTGCTTCTGTGGTTGCTATGGGAGTGATCTCTTTGCCTGTGATGCTTAAATACGGCTATTCAAAGCAACTAGCAACAGGTACTATATGTGCTTCTGGAACTTTAGGACAGATTATTCCCCCTTCTATTATTTTGATTATTTTGGGAGATGTTTTTGGTTTGCCCGTGGGGGACTTGTTTAAAGCGGCAGTTTTGCCAGCGGTTGCTTTAGTGGGATCGTACATTGTATATATCTTGATTATTTCGTATTTGAATCCCGAAGTAGCACCTGCAATGCCAGTTGAAAGTGATGAAAAAAGATGGATACGAATTAAAAAAGCGCTTATTGCTATTATCCCTCCTTTGATGCTTATTGTGTTTGTTTTAGGATCCATTTTTGCAGGGATTGCAACACCTACTGAATCAGCTTCCGTGGGAGCTATGGGAGCCTTGTTGCTTGCCGCAATGTATAAAAGTTTGAGTCTTAAACTGATGATGGAAAGTGCAAAAGAAACGGTTAAAATTACCGCCATGGTTTTTGCTATTTTAATTGGTGCAACGGCATTTTCAATGGTATTTGTGTACACAGGTGCTGATGGAATTGTTGAAGAGTTTATGTTAGGACTTCCTGGAGAAAAATGGGGATTCTTGATATTATCGATGTTGATTATTTTGATTTTGGGATTTTTTATAGATTTTATTGAGATCTCTTATATTGTTGTACCTATTTTATTGCCAATTGCGGAGACAATAGGGATCAACCCTTTATGGTTTGCTATTTTGATTGCGATGAACTTGCAAACTTCATTTTTGACCCCACCTTTTGGGTTTAGTCTGTTTTATCTCAAAGGTGTGGCCCCACCTGAAGTGCGTACGGTGGATATTTATAAAGGGGTTATGCCTTTTATTTTTATTCAGGTGATGGTTCTGGTTAGTATTGTAATTTTCCCTGGATGGTATGGGTTTTAACATATTTAATACATTCTTAATAAATCGTATTAATATTTAATGGCAATTTTGTTAAAATATAAAAAAGTAACAAAAAAGTGATAAACATGAGACAATTTAAATACCTGCTTGTTGTAAGTATTCCTTTAATTGTATTTATATTGTTGTATTCCCATAAAGACACCGTTCTTATTACGGGTGAAGAGTCTTATTATGTAGGATCTAAAAGCTGTAAATCATGTCACCAAGATAATCACAAACAGTGGAACAACTCTTCGCATCCAAAAATCTATAAAAAATACGTTGATGAAAAACAAATTGTTGCAGATTTTGAGAATAAACCGGATTTTGTAACGTTTGAGAAAAAAGATATTGAACGTATTGTTGGTGGTAAGTGGGAACAAGTATTTGCACGTAAAATTGATGGTGAATACTACCCTTTTCCTGCAAAATGGATGGTTCTTACTCAAGAGTGGATACCGTACAAAACGAAAAACTGGCAAAACACACCTCTGCGTCAAAAATGTGATGGTTGTCACAGTGTTGGTCTTGATGCCCAAACGGGTGATTTTACTGAATTTGGTGTAGGCTGTGAGTCCTGTCATGGTCCTGGAAGTTTGCACGTACAAAATAAAAGCATGCTGAAAAATATTGAATGTACGGTATGTCATGGTTCTATATCTTCCTCACTCAAAGAGGAATTGGAGAAAAATGATGATATTATCCTCTCAAATAAATCTGCAGTTTGTGGGCAATGCCACAGTCGTGGAAATCAAATAGCACATGAGCGGGAAAAATTTAATTTTCCTTTAGAGTACCTTCCTGGACAAGATCTTAATAAAAACTTCATACCCACTACGTTGCAAACGGATCCAAAAATGAAAAATTGGTGGGGAAATGGGATCTCTAAAAATCGTCATCAAGAGTATGCGGATTTTGCTAAATCCAAACACGCTCGATCATTAAAAAATTTACGCATAAAACGTAGTGATAAATGTGGTGAGCCAAAAGACAGTTGCTTAAAATGCCACAGTGCAGATTATATTATGGCAAATAAAGATAATAAACCAACACTGCAAACCGCACAACAAGATATCACCTGTGTGGTCTGCCACGATCCTCACAATATTGGAGATAAAGAATTTAAAGCCCAAGATAAATGTAAAGAGTGTCATGACAATAAAAAAAGCACACCAAATCGAGTTAATGATAAACATTATCCTTGTCCCACAAATAAAGTAACGTGTGCCGATTGTCATATGCCACGAGTGGTTAAAACGGGTGGTAAATACTCCTTAAGAAGCCATGCTTTTAAGATTATCCCCCCAGAAGCTACGCTTAAATATGATATTCCAAACTCCTGCCAAAATGCAGGTTGTCATTCCGATAAATCTGTTGAGTGGGCCATTGAGGAGTTTGAAAAATTTTATAAAAAAAATCCTCAAACATTGAGTGAAATAATAAAGAATAAAAATGAAGATTAAAATTCCGTTTTATCGAAAAATATTTTTTAAAG
>JAYEFX010000129.1:0-11257 GCA_034658775.1 Campylobacterota bacterium | reverse complement strand
GATGACTACGCAAACCAACATTAAAGCAGCTGAGTCTGTGATTAGAGATGTTGATTATGCTGCAGAATCTGCGAACTTCAATAAACAAAATATTGTAGCTCAAGCAGGTACGTATGCTATGAGTCAATCAAATGCAATTCAACAAAACGTGTTAAGACTACTTCAGTAGTCTTAATCGTTTTAGATGAAATGTATCAAACCCAAGTCTTAGGACTTGGGTTTTTTTATACTTAAATGAGTTTATTTTTTATACGTATATAAATAGTTTCTAAAATCTCTTTTTGACTTGCGATATTGTTGATGGCTTGTGCGCTTTCTTCGGGTTCATCATCGTATTGGTGCGCTATATCATCTCTTATTTTTCTGAGTCGTTGCCACTCTTGGGCATTGGTTAAAAAATCTAATTTTTCCAGAGTATTTAAAATATCAATAAAACTTAAAGAGTTATTTGAAGGACTGTATTTGTCCAGTATCAGTTTAAATATTTTTTCTCCAAGTATATCTTGCAATTTTGAAAATCGAAAAAGATATTGGTCAATATCTTGAACTTGATTTTTATTGAGGTTTTGATAGCTTTTTGCATTGATGGGCAAAAATGTTTGCATATCTTCATAGGCTTCATTGATCCTTTGTAGGTGTTTATCGCATTCATTGAGGTATTTTAAAAGTTTTATATCCAAAAGATTCAATTCTATGCTATTTTTCAAAGCTTCTTGTTCGATAAGTTGAGATGAATCCTTATGATAAATTAAGTCAATTTTTTGATCACCAATTTTAGATATTAGTAGCGTTTGAAATTGCAGTTTATTTTCTAATGTACGTTTAGAAGTATTGGCAATAAGATACAAATCAATATCCCCACCTTTTTTAGTATCATCAATTCGAGATCCAAAAAGATAGATTTGTGCTGTATCATCATAGACGGTATTTTTTACTTCAATAATGGACTTGATTTCATGATAGGTCAATCGCATGTTTTAACCATCTCTTTGTTAAGTAATTGCTGAACACTCTTCAAGATATCACTTATGTCTTGTTTCATTTTATAGATCATGTTTAAGATATTGATTGCTAAATTGTCATTTTCTTCATAATCATGCGCTATATCATTTCTTAAATCCCTTAGTTCAAACCATTCTTCTACCTCAATAATATCCATTTTCTCCAGTTGATTTAAAATATCCAAAAATGGTTTATCTACATTTTCACCTTGAAATAACAATATTGATTTGAACAGCTTAGCACCCATGCAGTCTTGAAGTTTAGAAAATCTATAGATGATCTGATCACTGTATGCCAAAGATTCTAAATTGTTTAAGATATTTTGATAGCTTGATTTGTTTAGTGGCATTGTATGTTGTTTTTGGAGTTGTAAAAAAGCATCGTTTAATCGTTTTAGATGTTTTTGACTCTCTTTTAGATTATGGGAAAGCTTTTGTTGATAAATTAAAGTTTTATTCCCCATTTGATTGCCTCCTGCTCTATTAGTCGATTTTTATCTTTATTGAAAACTATGTCTATTTTTTGGTCTCCTAAAATTTTTTTGACATGGGAAAGAAATTTTATTTTTTTTTCAAAAATATTGGAATGCTCTTTGAGTACCATGTACAAATCAATATCACCACCTTTTTTAGTATCATCAACTCGACTCCCAAAAAGATAGACATCACCATCTTTGAAAAATTGATAAAATTTTTCTTTGATTACATCAATGTATTGTTGGGAAAGTCTCATTTTGCATTTCTTTCAGCTAAAAGTCGATTGATATTTTGTTTACTTTGTTTGGCCATGGCTTCACGCTCAATCTTCATCTCTCTTAAGATCGTCAAGGTTTCTTGCTTTTCATGGTCAAGATTTGATTTGATTTGTACGGCTTTTCGTTGATTTGAACTTCCTGAAAGTCCTATGAATTTTTCTTTATTGTTGATGTAGATTTTATTGGTTGCAGAGCTTGCATTTTTGTTGAACATGATGATGTCATCTTTTTTGAGATTTAAGATCTCTTCAACACTTAGTTGGGTTTCTGCCATGATGGATTGGATGTTCATCTTTGCTCCAGAGATCAATGTTGTGATATCTTTTCTACGGCTTATTTTTTTCCCTTTTCCTTCGGCAAACAGTTTTTCAACAATTTTATTTAATAAAGGTTCAATATACGATATTGGGTAACAAATGGATAAAAATCCTGATTCTTCATCAATTGTTATTTCTAGAACCACAAGCAATACAATCTCATGATCGGAGATAATTTGAATGGCGTTGGCATTGGTATCGCGTGATTCTATTTTGAAGTTTAGTGTCGTAACCTCTTCCCATGCATTGTACATGTGTTCGACAAGCAAAGCATAAAAATGATCAAAAATTTCTACCTCAATTTCAGTAAGTTCACGATCAAGATTATCACTAGCAGATACGGCACCACTTCCAAGAAGCTCCGTAATGATTTTATGTGAAATAGCAGGATTACACTCAATCACAATACGCCCCTCAAGAGGTTTGATCGATAAAGTATTGAGTGAAGTCAGTTGAGGAATGGATAGAATGAACTCCCCATAGGTCATCTGCTCAATGCTGTACAGTTTAACATCCACAATCTTTCGTAACATCGCTGAGATATCCGTGATAAGATCTCGTAACATCTTATCGTGCAAAGTTGAGAATGCTTTAAATTGTTCGTTGGTGATTCGGTTTGGTTTTTTAAAATCATAAATTGAGTAATTTTTTTCTTTGGAAATGGTTCCAGTCTCTTCTGGAATATTATCAATATCCTCACCGGTTTCCGCAATATCTAAAAGTGCATCAATCTCATCTTGACTTAAAAATTCAGCCATCGTCTATCACCTTCGTATCTCAAGATCAACGTCTAGTGCACCCAGATCTTTGATCAGTTTTAAAGTTTCTACAATATCACTAACAGGAACTTTCATCACTTTCATGGTTCGTAGCAGATCTGCTACAGTAGGAAGTTTTTTGCTGTTCATTAGTACATTATCTAAGGTAACTTTGACCGGTTTGCCACCAAGTTTGATATCATCACCAATATCTTCACCTTTGTTAAGCATTGGGTTGTTCCAATCTTTTGGATTTAGAGGTGTTTTTTGGATACGAATGGTAAAGTTGTCGCGCACTACGGTCACAGGTTGGATGACGACATTGGCCCCTGCTATGATCATCCCTGTATGTATATCAATAATCACTTTTTTCTTGATATCCGAATCAATACGAAGACCTTCAATGATGGAGATAAACTTGACCATGGAGATATCTTGTGGTCGCTTTACTTCTATGGTACGTGTATCGGTGGCATAAGCAAGAGATGTGCCAAAATGTTGATTGATTTTATCTTCAACCGTGGCTGCGTTTTTTGCACTGTTTTGCAGTAGGCTCAGTGTCAAAGAGGTTTCATCTTTTAGATTGTAATTAATCTCATTTTCAATGGTTGCTCCCTCATAGATAAAGCCAGTGGTTAAGTTTCCTTGACTTGCAACAATTTTACCCTGCGCTAAGGCATAGACATTGCCATCAACACCTTTAAGTTGCGTTAGTAGTAACTCTCCGTTGTTGATTGATTTAGCATCACCAATAGCAGAAATTTTGATGCGTATTTTATCACCTTGTCGTGAAAATGCTGGAAGCATGGCTGTAACCATGACAGCGGCTATGTTTTTTGATTTGATTGATGAAGTGGGTATTTTTATATAAGAGTTTCGTAAAAGATTTTGCAAGGATTGCATGGTAAATTGACTTTTATCACCCGTTCCGGAAAGTCCCACAACCAGTCCATATCCAATAAGTTGATTGTCTCTGATCCCTACGATGTTTGAGATATCTTTAATTGATTGAGCAAAAAGAGATGCACTCAGTAGAAAAAGTGTTAATAATAATTTCAAATGTTAACCTCAATGTATTAAATAATCCAATACTTTAACATAGTTTAACAAAAATTTATATAAAATATAACAGATTATATTGGGGAGATACTTTGCATATATATATTTACGGTAGTAAAGAGTTTAAAAAAGCAGTGCATAGCGCACTGGATCATGGTAATGTTAAATTTCGTATGGATGATAAAGGAACGATTGAAGATCTTGATTCTTTGGAAACTTTAAAAATGACCATTGAGCAGGAGCCGGAAAATATATATCTTATAGATCATGAAAAAATTATTGATAAAAAAAGTTTAAACAGTAAAATTAAATTTTTGACACCCAAAGATGGAATAGAAAAAGAATTTTTAGATGACCATGGTATTGAAGATGTTTCGATTGATAGTATTGAAGATTTACCAAAGTATGTTATTAGAAAACTTGAAGCGATGCATCTTACGGATATCTTTGATGATAGTGATGAAAAAAACAGTGCACAAGAGGATATGGTGGGCATATCTGAAAATGAGATTGATGCAATTTCAGACATATTAGAAGATATTGAAAATATTGCAGAGGATTCTTCCCAAAATGCAAAAAGAACTCAGAATGATTTTGGCTTAGGTGATGATCTCAAAGATTTATTAAGTTATGATGAAGATCAACAAGAGGATGAGCCAGAAGATATTGCACAAGATGATGATATGGCGCAATTAATGGACATATCACCCAAGCAAGATGAACAAAATGAAAATGATGAAAAACCAACAATCCAAGGAACGCAAACAATGGAAGAGATAAGTGAACTTGATAATGTAGAAGAAAATGATATGATGGCTGCTTTGGATGGGATGGATATGAGTGCAACTGCACCAGTAGTAAGTACTCCTTTACAAACCTCTTCAAAGCCCATTAGTATAGATGCGTCCAATGTCAATGATTTGGCGTCGTTGTTAACGCAATTATTAAACAACAAAACATTAGAAATTACGGTTAAGATTAAAGAGTGATTATATGGATTTAATAGATATTGCTCAAAATACTGTTTGGATGATTTTAATCTTAGGTATCCCTTCATTGATGGTAAGTTTGATTATTGGATTGATCATCAGTATTTTTTCAGCAGTAACGCAAGTCAATGATGCGTCATTGTCTTTTGTCCCAAAGTTGGTATTTGTATCTGGTTTTATTTTGATCTCACTTCCTTGGATGGGAGATCATGTAGAGACATATACTTTTGATTTATGGAATATAATATTGGAATTTGGTAAATAAAAATGATTGATAAATTACATCATCTAAAGCAAGTACAAATTGAACAAGAGTTGTTTCAAAAGCAAGAGTTATTGCAAAAAATAGATCTTTTGGATAAACAAATATCAAGTGATAGAAAGGAGCTGTTTGGTGTGCAGGTTGAAGCAGTAGGATCGATAGTGGATTTTGAAATACTTGCAATGCATAAAAAAACAATGAAACACCATATTGTAGAGTTGGGACGTCAAAAATTACTTTTAGCACAAAAAGTTGACCAGCATAACAGGGCCATAGTACAATTGCAAAAAGAATCCGAACAGTACGAGTACCTTCTGAATGAACAAAAAAAAGAGATTTACAAAGAGGAACTGAAACTTGAAGCACTTATTGCAGAAGAGATTACACAATCAAAATGGGCTAAAAAATATGATGAATAGGTTATTATTAATAGGAATATTTCCTCTACTTTTAAATGCAGCAGTTATGGAAGAGGGTGCATTGATCAAAGAGAAAAGAGAGATTATCACATTGAAGCAAGAGCTCAATGAGTTTTACGATAAAAAAGAGAAAGAGTATAAAGAAAATAAAGCTAAAGTGGATAAAGTATTAGCACAAATTAAGTCTGAAAAACAAGAGATTCAAAAACTACATGAAAGAAATCAGGAGATACTTAAAGATATTGAAGGTAAGGTTGCTAGTAAAATGGCAAAAATTTATAATGGCATGAAACCAAAAATTGCCGCAGAAATTTTAGGTAAAATGATTAAAGATGGAAAGATTGAAGATGTTTTTGCTATAATCCTTACACTTAAAGAGGCAAAAGTAACGTTATTGATGAAATATCTTGATACAGAAAATGCATCAGATTTAACGGTGATGTTACAAAATTATAAAGCACAATAAAATAAACTAGGGGAAATATATGGCAGAAGAAGAGGCAAAAGAGGAATCAAAAAGTTCAGGTGGCAGTAAAGGTATTTTAATTGTTTTGATTGTATTGGTTGTTATTTTATTAGGTGCAGTGGGAGCTGGTGCTTGGTATGTATTAACGCAACTACCACAACAAAATGCGCAAGATGGAGACAATGCTCAAAAAGTTGAAAAAAGTGAAGCAGATGAGGATGCAAAAGTTTTATTTAAAGCAGAAATTAACGATATGGTTTTAAACATTACCAATGCAAAAGGGCGAGAAAAGCTTATGAAACTCTCTTTTGCTATTAAGTCAACAACAGAAACGATTGAAGCGATTATTGAAGAAAACAGAGCAGAAATTATTGATGTAGTCATTGGACAAATATCTGCACGTAGCAGTGAAGAGTTATTGACCGTTGGTGGGAAAGCGTTACTTAAAGAGGAACTTTTAGAAGAGATTAATCGTGTTGTAAACGATGCAACAGCAACCAATGAAGATATTAAAAAGAACAGTGTGAAAAAACTGTTTTTCACCTCTTTTGTAATCAAATAGGTCAAGCATGATAGTTATCGTAAAAAAACCACTGCATCAAAAAATGATTGCCAAGGTATTGTCCATGGTTGCATTGGTTGCTATGTTTACGGTGTATTATTTTTACATGGGAGATAAGTTTGCCAAAGAGGGTGAAACATCCTCTTTGGAACAAGTTGTAGACAATCAAACTGTGGCGAAAGTCAAGTTAGCAAAAAAGCTTGAAAAAATTATTTTCAAAGAGTCTGAAACGGTTGTGGATTTAGTAGGGCAAAAAAATATTCAAAAGATTAAAGTAGTGGGAAAAACTTTGTTTATTGTTTGTGATAGCAGTACGGACATTGAACCTCTTATGGTTCGTTATGGTGTTTTAGCTCTGGTGAAAAATACCAATAAAGATATTAAAATTGCTATTGATTTGAAACATATTATAGGAGATATAAATGAGACATCTTAGTAATATTTTACTCTTTGTTTTATTTTTTGTATTTACTGGATGTGAAGCAGAAAAAAATGATATCACATTTGAAAAGCCTCGTACCCAAGTTGTTAAGCCTATCGTTCAACCCACAACAAATAAAGGGTCATTGTATTCTAAAAAAGGTGGGTCGTTATTTTCAGATAAAAAAGATTTGCAAATAGGAGATATTTTACAAGTAGTGATCGTAGAGGAACTTAAATCGGACTCTAAAAACTCAAGAGCGTTAAATAGAGCAAACAGTACTTCTTTGGGTGCTGGTGTGGTAGGTAGTGTTGATGCAACAAATCCTAGCCCAAATTCTACAATCAACTCTATGGCAAAGAAGATTAACCGTGCAGTGGGATTTGAAGTATCTGGAGCAAGTACCAACACATTTACTGGTGGTGCAACTTCTAAATATGATGAATCTTTTGAAACTACCGTTTCGGTTATCATTGAGCAAGTGTATCAAAATGGAAACTATTACATCAAGGGATTTAAAGAGATATTGATTGATGGACAAAAACAATACATGATGATTGCAGGTGTGATACGACCTTATGATATCAGTCCGGAGAATACAGTCAATTCTGCACAAGTTGCAAATTTAAAAATATTGTATCGCAAAGATGGAAGTGAAGCTGATAATTTAGAAAAACCGTGGGGGTCGAAAGTACTGGAATCTATATGGCCTTTTTAATCTAAAATTAAGAAATGTAATTATATAATAGACTATATGATAATAAAGGAGCGATGATGATTAACTCATTACACGTGGCACAAACTGGTTTGTTTGCAGCTAGAACAACGGTCGATAATGTGATGAACAATATCGCGAATGAAAACACTGAAGGCTATAAAAAAAGGGTTGTTGACCTTTCTGAATTAGCGCATATTGACAGTGTTAATTCTGGTCGTGGGGTCAGTGTTGGAAATACCGTAAGAATCACCAATACGTACATGTATGACAATCTTATTCAAGAAGAGAGTAAAAATGCGTATTATGGTGAATTAGACACCATGTTAAGTGATATAGAATCGATCTTTTTTGAAACGGACATGAGTGGATTTTCCAGTGACCTTGATCGATATTTTCAAGCCATTGAAGATTTAAGAGCCAATCCTTATGATAGTATTTCTAGGAATAATTTTGAAAACCAAGCACAAATTTTGGTTGATGATTTAAAAAACCTTTATCAAGGGATAGAAGATAGAGAGCTTGTATCTCGAAACTCCTTAGACGATTCTGTAGATATTGTTAATGGAATATTAGGCGATATAGGTAAGGTAAATGAGCAAATGCTGCAACAAGTTGTACCTTCAAATGATCTTTTAGATAAACGAGATCAGCTTGAAAAAGAGCTTTCCATGTACATCAATATTGAGGTAGATAGAACCAATGATTATGAATTAAAAATTGGTGGACTTACTGCTGTTCGGTATAATACAAATATTCATGCACTTAATGTTGTCAACGAATTTACCCCTCAAACTGATAAATATGTAAATGATGCAAACGAGACAAGTACCATTGGTCCAAATGGTTTTAACTCTGCGGATGATACGATAACGTATCATTTTGATAATACCTATGAGATTACGGTAAAACATGGTGCTAATCTTTTGGATGCTTCAGGAACACCTTTAACCAATAATGATTTATACGGAAATGGAGACAATACTAATTTTGTTGTTGATGAAGACAATTACGTTATTGCCTTAGCTTATGAGATAAACAATCATCACGATCTTCCCTCACATATTGAAGTTAAAAATGGTATATATTCATTTGAACAAAATACAAATAAACAATATACTTTGGATGTTGATGGTAACAAAATATATCGTACAGCGCCATTGGATAATGAATATCTTGTCGTAGAATCAATAATACCAGGAGAAGATGGGCGATTTGAGGGGCGCATAGTTGTTGATGATGCAGATGCGGCAACGCAAACAAAAATTGAAGTCAATGCCAATGAGATACGAAGCTTAAAAGGAAGTGACGATACCCATATTGAGATTTTTGACGAAGAGGTCCATTTAACCAGTGGTAGCTTACGGGCTATTACTGAAAACTTAACCACAACAAATACCTATAATGAATTTACCAAATACAGAGATTCACTTGATGCTTTTGCCCAAACCTTGAGTGATATTAGTGACAGCTATTTACGAAAAGATGATGGCAGTTATACGTATGGTCAAAAATCAACAGATCTGAATACGACGTCATCATTAGTAGTGGAAAAAATTGGTTTGTTTAGTGGGTCGGATGTTGAATCATTGGTATTTAATAAGAATGCGGTTAATGATTTGTCTTTACAGGATCTGGATTATTTAGCAACACTGCAATGGAAAGATGATATATCTTTTGATGGGCGTGCGCAAGATGGAAAAGATACAGATGGAACTTCGTTTAGTAAATTTTATCAAACCCTACTTGTGGAGGTTTCTTCGGCAAAAGAATCAAATGACTTCTTGCAAGAGACGCAATTGGCAGTAACGATGTCTTTGTCCAGTAGCTATGATAAGTTAGTAAAAGTTGATAAAGATGAAGAGATGATCAATCTTATTAAATTTCAAGCGGCCTATGAGGCAAATGCAAAAATGATAACGGTAGCTGATGAGATGTTGCAAACATTACTCGGCATGAAACGATAGAGGAGGTGTACAATGGCTGATTACAGTGCGCTAGGAATAGCAGGAGGTGGTGGTGCATCACTAAATCAAGAACTGATTGATAAAATCAAAGCAGCAGAGCGAAAATCTCAAGTAGATCCTATAGAAACTAGACTTGAAGCGATTACGGGTCTGGATGCTCAAACAGGAGATGTCTTAGATGTAGCTGGTGAAGAGGCACGAATGCTTCTAATAGAAGCACAAGCTACGGATATGATGAATAAAATTTCAGGTTTTGATCTCTTTAGTAGTGAAGCGAATGCATTTGAACAGGTATTGGCTTCAACAACAGGAGATGCAGCCGTATTTGATGCAATTGATATTGGAGGATTGACTCCTGGGACTAACTACGTGACCATCACTCAGTTAGCTCAACGAGATGTTTTTCAAACCAGTACGTTTAGTGAAGCTCAAAAAGATGAGGTGATGACAACAGGACAAGCCAGCGGTGATATGATTGTTATCTCCCAAGATGGACGACCTGTGTATCAAAGTGATTCTACTACAACCGATCCAAGCACGGATCTAATTTTAGGTGCAGGTGAAAGTGGTACGGTTGTTGTGGGGGCTACGACGGTGAACATTGATGATACTACAACGTGGGATGATCTAAAAACTCAACTAAGTGCCAATGCAGATTTAACGGTTTCTTTTGAAAACAACAGATTATCCGTAAAAAGTGCAGATGGTGAAACAGCATTGAGTATAAGTGAAACAGGAAATGTCGCCATAGGCTTAACCATTGGTGAGAAGTTTACGACTGAAGGTAAAACATATACCGAACTAGCAACAAGTATAAACGATAATAGTAATTATACCGCTTCAATTGAGCTGGTTGGAGATGATACTTACCGATTGGTGATGAAAAGTAATGAATCTGGTTTATCCAATGCCTTAAACATCACGCAAATTGGGGCAGATCTGGATATCAACGATACGTATTCTTCTAAAGCAGTGAGTGGTGCAGTTGGTGTTGATGGAACATTGGACGTGGATGGTGCAGGAAATGTTGCGTATTTATCAACCGATACTTTAAGTGATGTAGCTGATAAAATAAACTCAGCTGGGTTGGGGTATACAGCAAGTTTTGATGCAGCAACCAATAAGTTAAGTATTGAAAAAGATGATGGATCTGCAATAAACAGTATAAGTTCTTCTGAATTTGATTTTGGATTTGATAACGACAGCCAAACATTAAATGCACAAAATCTTTTAGCCAATGTTGATGGAATTGATTATAATGTAGACTCAAATGTTTTAACGGTTCAAGGAAATCTAACCATGACTGCTGTTGAACTGGGGTCTTCTACTATCTCTATTCAACGAGATTCAAGTTCGGTATTAACGACTTTTGAAGCTTTTATTGAATCGTACAATGCGTTGGTTGATTTGATTGACAATGAAGTTTATGGTGAAGATTCTCCCATACAAGATGCATCATCATTAAAAATGATGATGGGATCAATTAAAGATATGATTTTTGGAAGCTACGGTGAAAATGATGATCAAAACTTATTTGGATATGGACTGTCTTTAGATGAAAGTGGA
>JAYEFX010000128.1:0-11265 GCA_034658775.1 Campylobacterota bacterium | reverse complement strand
AGTAGAGGTATTAAAAATAAATTTTGAACAATTCAAAGAGTATATCTATACCAATGCAGAATTGGCATTTAAGATACAATCTTCACTGATTAAAAAAATAAAAAACTTAGAAAATCTAATCTCTACGCACCTTATCTTAGATTCACATGAACGAGTTGCCCAATATATTTATAACAATACGGATGAATTTTTTAAAACTAAAAACATAGAGATTGCCAGCATTTTAAATATTACTCCAGAAACACTTTCAAGAATTTTGCGCATCTTTAAAAATGATGAACTCATCAATGTCAAAGAGAAAACAGTCAATAAAGATCGATTGCAGAATATTTTTATTTAATGTTTACAAAATATATAAAGGCCGTGGGAACTGGCAAAAAACATAACTATGATTTAAGTGTTGATCAGATGTACACTGCAACAAAAATGATGCTAGAAGGGGAAGTTTATCCTGAACAAATATCTGCATTTTTACTAGGATGGAGGCTTAAGCCTGAAACCCCCGATGAATTTGTTGGAGCGTTGAAAGCTTTTGATGAATACATCATCAAAACACCTGTGCAAAATTCAGTTGAACTGGGCTACCCCTATGATGGAAAACGAAACAACCCTTATCTCTTTTCACTCATTGCGCAACAACTTCTTGAGCATGAAATCAATATTGTAGTCAGTGGAGATACATTACAAGCAGGAAAAGATGGGATTACGCTTAAAGAGATTTGCAACAATATCCAAACTCCATCCAATTTGTACTATTTTGATCGAAAAGTGATGTTTAAAGAGCTTAGTAATTTAACTCAAACACGCTCACGACTAGGGATTCGAACAGGGTTTAATACCATTGAGCGCTTACCCAACCCTGCAAACAGTGATATTGCACTATTGGGTGTATTTCACAAACCCTTTATGGAAAAATATGCCAAGATGTTTGGCTCACGCTATAAAAAACTCATCATCGTTAAAGGCAATGAAGGTACGAGTGAGATCTACAGCAAGTGTCAGTATTGGATTATTGAAAATGATTCAATCAGTGAACATACTATTGATCCAAAAGATTTTGGAATCGATTATACTAAATCTTGGGATAGAATATCACTTGAAGAGTCCATACAGAATATTAACAATCCAAGTGATGAGTTAGTCAAAATAGCTAAACTCAATGCTGCTTTTATCCTTTTTGCTTATGGAAAATGCGCTAGTATACAAGAAGCTTATGAATCATTGTAGGCTTTGTTATAGCCTACAATATCCTTTTCCTACTCTACAATAAAGTTCTGTGTTTTTAATACAAAATATTTTTTTGCCTCTTTTGAGTTTTCAAGATTTAAAACTTTTTGCATCTTTGGGTTAACCAAAAAATATCCAAACTCTATCTCTACAGTGTCTCCACTATTAAGTTGCGTATCATAAGAGATTACTCGTTGCTCTTTTGCTTTTAACATAGTATCTTCAAACACTTCTGTTGCCACCCAAGACATAGCAGGCTTTCCATCATGTCCTAGTGTTCTAAAAAATGGCACTGTTTTTAATGCTGTTGTTTTTGTTCCATTATTTACCCCAACTTTTAATTTTCCCAATCGCAAAGGGTGCATCAATAAATGATGCGTTGCGAGGTTCTTGATAACAATATCAAAACCCTTTTGCGTTTTATTCATCTTAAACGTTAAGTATTTTGCCAGCATCTCTGGCTTGTTTCGTACTCCTGCAAATCCATGAAAAGCATGTGTTTTAGTAATAGCAATGGTTGTTGCACTTCCTTTTACTTTTGGCATATGACAGGTGATACAATTTGACTCCTCATTTGATGCACCCGTTTCATCGACTAAACATACATTTTGACCATGTGCATTTTCAAAATGTGCATGACATCCCATGCACATCTTACCGTTATAAAAGCCTTTATTTCCAAAATCGATATTATGAAAAGGTGATCCTGAAGTTTTTTTAAACATTCCAAAAAAACTTTTTTCCTCTTTATAGATAATTTTACCATCTCGATTATCTGGATTGGCAGCAAAAATCATTTTAGGCTCTGTTGTTAAAATATTTTTATCGTATGGTGTTGCGTGCTTTTCAATGTCCATAATGGAGTGACAGTACACACACGATATTGCTTCTTGGGTTTGTAAAGCATCATTTTGGGGCATCGCACTGTTGTGTTTAGCTAATTCGTCTGTGATTCGTGTATCTGATGGAGTATGACACTCATTACAAGTATAAATATTTTTTTGCTTATCGGGATGTTTGTCCCAGATAGCTTTATGAATATCATCTTCAAAGATTGAACCTTTACGGTGAGCTGAATCATAAAACTCATTATAAATAATAGGATGACACCCTTTACATGTTTTACTGGTTTCCATTTGAGCTGTTGCAAAAAGATTAGCCACAACAAATATTGATAAGATAAATTTAATCATTTTGTTTCCTTATAAAATTAATTAGTGGATATTATAGTAATAGTTATAATTTTGCATTGATACACATCAATTATGGATAAAAATTTGCATAAAAAAAGACGGTTGTATCCAACCGCCTTAAAATATTAATCGTAGTTTTTCTATTTTGGTGGTTGATTGTATTTATAACAACGTGCAGAATGAAACACACGATCGTGCATAGAAGATCGAAAAATATCCCCATCAAGCTTCCAACCATCTTTTGCTGGGTCAATAAGCATAGCGCGTTCTATTTTTTGAGCGGATCGACTTTCACATAAAATTAAGCCACCATTGTTAAATTGCTCTTTTACCCCTTCCATACGTTGCGTGGTCATGTAAAAATGGGCAAAAATAAATCCAAACATCAATAAAGAGATAATAGGAACTGCTTGCCTCCAACCCTTTCCCCCTTCAGATACAAAGGGGCGAGTTGATACAAACAGGGTCACTGCAATAATAAACAGTGCAACAATTAAATAAGCACCTTCAAGCTCTAGAAATCTGCTCATGCGTTTTGAGATTCCCATTGTGCAAATGTATTCGTAAAGTATTGAATTCTTACTTTTTTAAATTCTCGTGATGAATACAGTGGCATGTGTGATTTTGATTCTATTTGGGCATCTATCTCATCAATCACCGCATTGGTTTGCTCTTTTGTTTTACCATGCACCATGGTAAACAAATTGTACGGCCAATTTGGATATTTTGGTCGTAAATAACAATGGCTCACTGCTGAAAATTCTGCAGCACTTGCACCTATGTGTTCCCCATTTTTCTCATCCACATCCCATACCACCATTGCATTGGCATTAAATCCAGCACGACGGTGATTTAAGATACCTGCAAATCGTCGCATCATACCACTTTTTTGCAACTCATCGACTATTTTAAATAAAGTATCGTAATCAATATTCAATTCATCAAGAATGTATCTAAAAGGTTCTGAACATATCTCAATATCGTTTTGAATTAACTTTACTACATCCATGTGTAAAGGTGTCATCTCAATAGCAATTTTTTCTTTTTTAATTACTTTCTCTTTTTTCTTCTCTTTACCTGTTGTATCAAGTTTAACGGATATTTTGAAAAGCTTCAATGTTGGCAACATAATAAAATCATTTGCTTTGGTTAATTTGGCCAATATCTCAATGGTTTTATCTAAACCCAAAATAGAATCAGGAGCAACAGCCATGGTGAACCAAATATTAAATGTATGGTTACGCTCATAGTTATGCGATACTCCTGGATGTGCATTGATGATAGCTACGGCATCATCAATTTTATCCTCAGCTATCTCAAAAGCAACCAGCGAAGATTTGTAGCCCAATGATTTGGTATCAAAAATAGCCGACATCTGTCGAATAATTTTTTGCTCTTTTTGCTCTTTTAAAATACTAAGTATTTCATCTTCACTCGTATTAAGCTCTACTGCCATCGCTTCAAAAGGTTTAGGAACCAGCGGAAAGTTTTTTTGTATTCTAAGTAATATCTCTTGTGTCATATCTCTTTCTTATATTAAAATTTCATCTATTATAAAAGATTATATCAAAGTAATATTAATATTGACTTGACCAAAATCAACATCAAATTAGATTAACTTTGCTAAAATAAAAACTCAAAAAAACACAAGGAAACTCATGGCATATTTTCCAGCTTTTATCAAATTGGACAACGTAAAAATTTTAATTGTAGGTGGAGGGTATATTGCTCATGAAAAACTTGAGCATCTATTGGATTTTACACAAGAGATCCACATTATTGCAAATGACTTCAGTGATGATATGATGCACCTTATCACAAAATTTGATCTACCATATGAACAACGAAAGTACGTCCAAGGAGACATTGAAGAGTTTGGTGTAGTAATTGTAGCCGTGGATGATATCCCCTTACAAGACGCTATTTTTAAAGAATCCAAAACTTATGCAAATTGTTTGTGCAACAGTGTTGACAGTGTTGATTATTGTGATTTTATTTTCCCATCGTACATCAAAAAAGATGATTTGACTATTGCTGTATCCACCAGCGGGAGTTCTCCTGCTATGGCAAAACATTTACGCATATTTTTAGAAAATTTAATTCCCGATTCTATTGGTGAATTTTTACAACAGATGAAAGCATATCGCAAAACCATGCCTAAAGGAAAACAGCGTATGCAGTTTTTAGATCAAAAAGCAAAAGAGTACATGGACAGCTTACGCTAAAACGATACAATAACCTCTTGTTGAGATATTTTTGATTAACTCTTTAGAAGTTTTTTGACGAATTCTTTTTATAAAAGTACGAACTCTTTCATTATTAATATTTTCATCTCCCCATATTAAAAGTTTTAGTTCACGATCTTCTAAAATATCATTTCTTTGCTGCACAAGAATATCGATCAACTTATACTCGCGTTTACTTAAAGCAATAATCTGATCCTTATGAAAGAGCTGTTTGGTATGATTGTTGTATGAAAAATCATCAACCAACTGAATCATATTCATATCGATCAATTTAGTGGACAATTTAATCAAATATTCCAACAATTCATCTGGATCAAAAGGCTTAATAAAATATTTCATAACCCCTGCATCTATCGAATCCAAAAGTTTATCCGTATCGCTGTAAGCACTTAATACTATAATAGGAAGTGCAGGATCAATGAGTTTTAATTTTCGTGTCATTTCCAAACCATCCATCTTGGGCATGGTGATATCAGTAATGATAATATCATAGTGATGAATCCCATGACTTTGAATCGCTTCAAGTCCATTAGTTGCCATCCTAAATTCTGCAAAATAATCAGCAATGGCATCGTATAAAAGCTGCGCAATGCTTGATTCATCTTCAACCAATAAAACTTTTAGCTGCTTTAGATTTGAAATATTATTCATCAATCTGCCTTTCTTGAGGTATTGTAATAAGAAATTGCGCACCATCGTTTTTATTTGAAACTTTAATCATTCCATTTAAACTGTTTTGCACAATCATCTGAGACATAAATAAACCCAACCCAGTACCTACACTCGCGTGCTTCGTTGAAATATATGGCTCAAACAGATGATCTAAAATATTACCTTGAATACCACCTGCATTGTCTTGAAATACAATCACATTACTGTCATGAGTTTTTTCTATACCAATCTCAATGCATCGATTATTGATATTATTAGCTATAAATGCATCTTTGGAATTTTGTATTAAATTGATAAGTACTTGTGAGAACTCATTGGATACACCATCTACTTGTACCGACGCATAATGTTTAATGATACTTATGTTTTCATTTTGCACGGTTTGCTTAAGAATTTTTAGCGCATCATCAATCGCTTCATCCAAATAAAACAGTTGTTTATTTTTTTGTGGTTTGAAAAAATCAGAAAAGTCATCAATGGTTTGAGACATGTGCTTGATTATCTGTTTAGATTGTGCATAATACTCATTGATATTCTCTTCATTATGATTCAAGAGCACTTTTTTCATGTTAAATAAAGACAGATTCAATTCCGTTAGAGGCTGTCTCCATTGATGGGCTATATTCGCCAACATCTGCCCTAAACTCGCATGTCGAGATTGTAAAAAAAGTAGTTTTTGCTTCTCTTCTAAATCTTTTTGAAGCAGCTTTTCTGTTGTTACATCATACCGAATAGCAATGTATTCTACAATATTTCCATCTTCATCTAAAATTGGCGTTACAGTTGTATTGACATAGAATACGGAACCATCTTTTGCCTGATTTTTGACGGTTGCAGTGTATGTTTTTTTAGCTTGTATGGTATCCCATAAACGGGTAAACGTAGTATCTGGAACATCAGGGTGACGCACAATATTGTGGTTTTTCCCTAATAATTCCTTTTTGGTGTAGCCTGATATTTTACAAAACTGCTCATTTACAAAGGTGATGATTCCCTCCGTATCCGTTTTGGATACAATATTACTGTTTTCAATCGCCTCTTTATACTGCTGAAGTAACATATTTAATCATCAAACCTTAATCAAACCAACGTAATTCTTCACGTAAATTTACCACTTCACCCACAACAATTAATGCTGGTGTCTCAAGATTTTTTGCTTTTTGTACAATATCTTCAAGCGTTCCAACCACTACTTTTTGATCTTTAGTTGTTCCTTTGCTGATCACTGCTACAGGATAATCTTTTGCTTTTCCCACTTCCATAAGTTTGCTTGTAATTCTTTTTAAATTATGCAATCCCATCAAAAAAACCAAGGTTTCATCCGTTGTAAACGAATTCCAATCAATTTGAGATACAGCTTTACCAGGAGCTTCATGTCCAGTAATCACCCTAAAAGAACTGACTATTCCTCTTTGTGTTACAGGGATTCCAGCGTATGCAGGAACACTAATAGCCGATGTGATTCCAGGGATCAAATCAAAATTGATTCCGCGCTCTCGTAAATATAAAGCTTCCTCTCCACCTCGACCAAATACAAAAGGATCTCCCCCTTTTAGACGTACAACATTTTCATACTTTAGCGATGATTGATAGATGATCTCATTGATCTCATCTTGCTTTACAGGGTGTCTTCCATCTGTTTTACCCACATCAATAAATTCACAATCGTTAGGAGCTTCTTTTAAAATATCTGGATTTGCCAATCGATCAAAAATAATCACTTGAGCCTCTTTTATCAGCCGTAACGACTTTACTGTCATCAACTCTATATCACCTGGTCCTGCACCCAATAAATGTACTGTACAATTACTCATACTTTCGTCCTTTAATTTGAAAACTTGTTGCGGGAGACTCTGTCCCTGGTGCATCAAAAATAAAAATTCCTGATGGCTTTTCTATATTTAATATATCTCTTGCTCTGTACCACTCATCCGTATTCAATACCGTTACAATATTTGCATCATTCACCGATACATAAAGCAATGGTTTGTTTTTTGACCATCGTACATGCAATACCTTTCCTTCAAACTCAAATCGCTTAATCACTTTAAGTGTTTTCGTATCAATAATTTGAATCACGGGAAATTTCTTACCACTGTAGGTAACTGCAAGATGTTTTTTATCTGGGCTTAAACTTGTAAATACAGGCATCCCTTCAGTTTGTATATTTTGAATAAATTTAAAATCCATATCGTACACTAAAACTTTATTATCTCCAACCGCAGGAACAAATACTTTGTCTCCACCAATACTCCAAAATCCAAAATGGGGAACTTTTAGTACCATTTTTCGTTTTTCATCTAAAAATATTTTTACTTTTTTAAACGTCATTTTATCCAGATCAACCGTACCAAAATGTTTTGAAGTAAAAAATCCAACGATGTATTTGTTGTCTTGAATCATCGCATCAAACGGTAATTCACCTACATCTTTAAACTCTTTATGCAATTTAAAATCCGGTTTTGATTTTCCTAGATTCATATCTTTATAGATACCAATAGCATCATTATCCATTTGTGCAAAAATTAAATAATCTTTATAGATTTTAATTCCAACATTTTTTGAATTGGTTTTTATTTTTTTGATTGGGTTCAGATCACGATCTAAAATATCCACGCTCTTATCATCATAATTTGCTACAGCTACATAATGTTTACCAATAACAAACCCAATAGCACTTTTACTGGTTTTATATTCTGCTAAAATTGTTTCATTGACGGGATCAAACTTGATAACATACCCATCACGAGAGATCACATACCCATCATCACCATCAAACTTAACAACACCATGATTCATGTTGCGCATGTTTTTCATGGTTGAGTATTTAATACCATTTTCAATCACTGCTAACGACGAAGATTCTCGTTCAACTACAAAATACTTCTCATATCCAAACGCACATGAACCTATAAAGATTAATCCAAATAAAATTTTACTACTAATTTTCACTACTTAACTCCTATTTCTTTATCATTTAAATAACACGATGGATCTTCAGCCCAAAGATCCCCATGAATAGCATACGCCCTACTTCTACTTCCACCATTACAAATATCAATGTATTGACAATTTGAACATTTTCCAGAAATGTCTCGTGGCGATTGTCGTAATTTTTCCACAATATCACTTGATTTTCCAGCCCATACATCTTCAAACGATGTTTCAAGATAATTTCCAATATATTGAGGAAAAAATGGGTCAGGCTTTACATTTCCTTCCCAGTCCATGTTCCCAAGTCGATTACCAGCAGAGTTTCCACCCCAAGCTTTTAATTTTTGGGTTAAACTTTGCACAAAATCAGGATACTCTTTTTCAAATTTTTGAAGTAAAAGTACCGCATCCATCTCCATATTTCCAGTAACTAGGTCAATATCTTTACCCGCTTTATAATATTCAAAAGCTTTATCTATAATGTATTCAACGTATTTTCGTCGTTCCTCTTTAGTAATATCAATTTTTAGATTATCCAAACCTCGACCTGAATACACCAGATGTGATATGTACAACTTATTTGCACCCAAATCCTCAACCAGATCAAACATTTTATAAAAGCTGTCTTGTGTTTCTTTGGTTAATGTAAAACGAATACCTGCATTTCCACCAGCATTTTGAATATGTTTAATCCCCTCAATTGCTTTTTGATACGAACCTACTTGACCTCGAAAATGGTCATGAACCTCTTCAATTCCATCAATACTAATACCAATATAATTAAACGTATCAACAATCTTTTGTGCATTTTTTTCATTGATGTACATACCGTTGGTTGAAAGATAGGTCATTATTCCTGCTTTTTTCATCTGCGCTGCAATATCAAATATATCTTTTCGAATTAAAGGCTCTCCACCTGAAAAAATCACAAATTTCACCCCAGCATTCACCATGCTAGGAATCGTTTGACACACTTGTTCAAAACTTAAAGAGTCTTCATTATTTGGATCTGCTTTGGAGTAACAATGATGGCAAAAAAGATTGCAACGATTCGTAAAATTCCAAATCATTATAGAACCGTTTAAAAGTCTCTCTTTTTTATCCTCTAGTGTTGATTTTATTAAATTTGAAAGTCTAAACATTAGTTCTTTCCTTTAAAAGTAAGTATAAATTTAGTGATATCATCCAATTCTTTTTGCGATAAAGTATCTCCAAATGCAGGCATAACAGAGCGTTTATGCCCCAATTGTTCGTACATCGATTGAGGACTTACGATATGTCCTTGAATTTCACCAACGGTTCTCATGTTGGCTATTTGTTCAAAAGATGGACCAAAAGCTACAGATGTTTGATGGTGACATCCCCAACAATAATCTTTAAAAACTTTTCCCCCATTTGCAGCAGCACTTATTGTTAATAAAACCAGTACAGTGGATATTTTAAATATAATTTTCATTAATGTAATCCTATATTTTAATAAGAGTATCTTATCATATGATTCAAATGTTTTACTTGATTTATATCAAACTTATCCACCAATTTTTAGATATAATGTCACATATCTATCACAAAAGAGGTCAATATGAAAAAAAGTGTCTTATTGCTATTAATAGCAAGTTACCTATTTGCAGGAAGCTATGAAAATGGCATAGAATACTATAAAAAAACACAATTCAAACAAGCGTTAGAAAGCTTCACCATTGCATCAAATAATAATGATGATAAGGCGATGTTAGCATTAAGCGTTATGCATGCCAACGGTGATGGGGTCACGAAAGATTCGGCTAAATCCATCCAATGGTTAAAAAAATCTGCAAACCTTGAAAATGAAATTGCATGTTATCGATTAGGGGAATATTACGCTAAAGATGAAAAATTTGAAGATGCCTTTAAATGGTTCAAAATAGCTGCAGACAAAGGAAACAATAAAGCTCAATACAATCTTGGATACTTTTATACCGGTGGACTGGGAGTAAAAATGAGTTTAAAAGACTCTTTATATTGGTATGAAGCATCAGCAATGAATGGAAATATTGATGCTATGCTCAATGTTGGCTTTATGTACATAGGTGGGCAAGGTACACCAAAAAACTATAAACAAGCTGCTGTTTGGATAAAAAAAGCAAAAGATGCAGGAAATGCAAAAGCACAAATGATGTGGGATGAGTTTAAACTGGGGGATTACCAATGATTGATATTATCATCACTTTAGTGTTCAGTTCTGCCTTTTTGTTTATTATGATCCATCCCGCTCGTATGATAGTGGGTTATTTTGAAACGAAAATGGATATAAAAGAGGAACTTTACAATCGTCTTACGATTGGTTTAACTATAGTATTGTCTCTTAGTGCGGGGATCTTTTTAAGCATTGTTTAAAATAGATATTTAATGAGTCGCCATCTTATAATTGACCAGTTCACCACTAAGTGAATTTAAAAATTCGACAATTTCATCGAGTTGAGCATCATTTAACTTCACATCCGTTTGATACAACCCCATGATACGAACTGCCTCTTTTAAATCTTTTACAGAACCATTGTGAAAGTACGGTGAAGTATGCTCAACATTGCGTAAAATTGGGACACGAAACAGTTTTCGATTATCTTTTCCTAAGAAATCTCCTTTATTTTCAAAAGGAAAATCCGGTGTTTTTTGGAAATCAAATATCGAATCAATACTCCAGATTCGTCTTAATGGAAACTTTTGCATGCTTAAGCCACCAACTGCAATCCCACTGTGACACCCTTTACAACCAAGATGAAGAAACAATGTTAAGCCATTTTTGGCTTTTTGGCTTATTGCCTTATCATCACCTTGTATAAATTGATCAAATTTACCATAGGTTAGAAGAGTTCTTTCATAAGAGGCGATCGCTTTTTTTACATTTTCAAATGTACCTATGTGTGATAAGTGTTCTAAAAATATAATGTTTTAAGATAAGTGTGTAAAATATTATGGAAAAAATAAAAGAGATAATGGAAGACATAATAGAT
>JAYEFX010000127.1:0-2248 GCA_034658775.1 Campylobacterota bacterium | reverse complement strand
TCATGAAGCACTTTTATTAAATTACGAAGAAGCTTTAACGCGACAAGACAGCTTGACCAATGATTGGTACAATTGTGCTGCGCATATGTTGTGGATTGGTGATCGAACACGAGATCTTGATGGCGCGCACATCGAATACTTCAGAGGGATCAATAACCCAATTGGATGTAAAGTTGGACCAAGCATGAAAGAGGATGAGCTTATCAAACTTATTGATGCTCTAAATCCTGAAAATGAATCTGGAAGATTAAACCTGATCGTAAGAATGGGAGCCAATAAAGTAGCAGATCATTTTCCAAACCTTCTTAAACGTGTAGAATCTGAAGGTAAAAAAATTGTTTGGAGTTGTGATCCAATGCACGGAAATGTTGAAAAAGCATCCAACGGATACAAAACACGACAATTTGATAACATCTTAAGTGAAATGAAGCAGTTTTTCCAAATCCATAAAGCACAAGGCAGTGTTGCAGGTGGAATTCACTTGGAGATGACGGGTCAAGATGTAACTGAGTGTACAGGAAGTACAAGTTCTAATGTCACTACAGATGATTTAACAAGCCGTTACCACACCCAATGTGATCCACGTTTAAATGCAGATCAATCACTTGAATTAGCCTTTATGATTGCGGATACATTAAAAGAGGCTAAATAAGCCTCTTTATGTCACATTTAAGACATAATTTTCACATTTTTTTCCAATCACTCCCGCTTCCATTGTGTATTTGAAAAGTAAGCGAATAATTTGATTTAAATCAACATATATTTAATGCTAATTTTTGTATAATTTCAAATTAATACATTAGGAATCAATATGCATTATCCAGAATTTTTCAACCAAGCTCCAACGATTACACTGCAAGATGAACTTTCAAATTTTTTAGGTACGTTTGAGGATGGTATTATCGATTTTAACTACCTTGATATAGTTAAGAGTGCGGGACACAGTTGTCCTACCGTTGCGGGAGCTTACCTTACAACCTATTATGGATTAAAAGCCTTATACAATGATGAACTTCCCCAGCGTGGTGCAATTCAAGTTGAATTTAAAGAAGATATTCAAGAGGGTGTTGCAGGAGTCATTGGATCTGTTATTTCCAATATTACAGGAGCCACAACAAATACTGGGTTTAAAGGTATTGGAAATAAATTTAATCGAAATGATTTGATGTTTTACAGCAGTGACAACAACTCTAATGTACGATTTACACGACTGGATACCGATACAAGTGTTGATGTAGTATACGATCCAAGCAGTATACCTGCAGATTCAATGATGCAGCCTCTAATGCAAAAAACAATGCAAGGCTTAGCAAACCCTGAAGATAAAAAACAATTTGGAAAACTTTGGCAACAACGCGTTGAACAGATATTTTTAAATTCCAATACAATTATCGAGGTGATATAATTATGAATAAGTTTTTCTTACTTGGAGTCACCCTAATCATTGTATTTATAGGTTTTTCAACCATTGATCAAGCACAACCTGAACCTAAAAATGATCGAATATACCAATACCTAAAACCCTTTACCCCCTATACTCTAGAGAAAAAATTTGGGGGTTCGGGTTTTGCAATTGTAAGTAAAGTTAGCGGAGTTAAGGAAAAGCCTCCTGCGATGGAACTAATGAAACGTCTTGACTACCTTGAAAAGTTATGGGGGCAAGAGTTTTTAAAAATTGAAGGGGATACCTTAATTGTTTATGATTACAACGATAAAACAAAAGAGGTGGGAAGAATCAAACTTGTTCTTGAAAAAGAGAAACAATGGGTTAAAACCTTTTACGGTATTTAAGACAGATTGATGCAATTAAAATTAAAACAAATTTTTTTATTTGAAAATCTTGATGATAAGATCATCGATGATATCAGTAAATTTACCTATTACAAAAAGCTTTCACGTGACAACATCCTGTTTTATGAGGGAGATGATTCTGAATACATCTATTTACTGCACAGCGGTATTGTCAAGCTGTATAAAACATCATCGCATGATAAAGAGGTGGTTTTAAAATATTTTCACCCCAATGAACTTATTGCAGAAGTTGCCAACTTTGAACATATGCCCTACCCTGCAACAGCAAAAGCATTTACAGAAGTAGAGGTATTAAAAATAAATTTTGAACAATTCAAAGAGTATATCTATACCAATGCAGAATTGGCATTTAAGATACAATCTTCACTGATTAAAAAAATAAAAAACTTAGAAAATCTAATCTCTACACACCTTATCTTAGATTCACATGAACGAG
>JAYEFX010000126.1:0-2289 GCA_034658775.1 Campylobacterota bacterium | reverse complement strand
CAAATTGTATGGCGTGCAATCAACTAAAAGTGCCTATGGGCATAGAATGGTATCGTATGAACCGTTTTCGTTTGATTTTGCAGGTGATTACTTTTGTAAATTAGATAAAAATGGTGTTGTGCTATACCAAGATGAGCGACGAAAAACAATTTTAGATCAGATGAAAGATATTGAAAAGAAAAATGATATTGAAATTGAAATTGATGAAGATCTTTTGGCTGAAATTGTAGCTATCACAGAATATCCTACTGCATTGTTGGGTTCTTTTGATGAAGAGTTCTTAGAGTTGCCTCAAGAGGTTATTGTGAATTCCATGAAAGAACATCAGCGATATTTTGCTGTATTTAAAAAAGGAAAAATACAAAATAAATTTATTGTGGTATCCAATGCAAAAACCGATGATTTTAGTCTCATTGTTTCAGGAAATGAAAAAGTATTACGACCACGATTAGCTGATGGGATGTTTTTTTATAAAAATGATCTCAATAATGGTTTGAGCAATGAGGGATTAAAAAATATACTATTTCTCAAAGGACTTGGTAGTGTGTACGATAAGTGTGTACGTGAATCGCATATCGCTTCGTATTTAGCGGATACTTTTAAAGTCCAAGATAAGGAGTTGCTGAAAAAATCTGTAATGCTTAGTAAAGCGGATCTTATGAGTGAAATGGTTTACGAGTTTACAGAACTTCAAGGTTTGATGGGATATTACTATGCCAAAAAATCAGGTGAAGATGAAAAACTTTACACGGCTTTAAAAGAACAATACCTTCCTGATGGAGAAAATAGTGATATTCCAAGCAGTACATTTTCTTCAATTGTAGCATTGAGTGCCAAGCTTGATTCATTATTTGCACTGTTTAGTGTGGGCAAGATACCAACAGGATCAAAAGACCCTTTTGCACTTCGCAGAGCTGCATCTGGAATTGTGAGAATTGTTTGTGAAAACAAACTTTCATTTAATTTTGAACAAACAATGAGTGATCTATCCCATTATTATCCAGGACTGGATCAACAAAAAGTTATCGACTTTTTCACGGAGCGTTTATATCAAATTTTTGATGTCAACAGCTCGGTAATCAATGCGGTATTAAAAAGTGGTGAAAAGGATATCTTGGAGTTGAGCAAAAAGCTTGATGCCTTAGCACCTATTGTTCAAAGTTCTCAATACAAACAGATGAGCACAACGTTTAAACGAGTGGCGAATATTATAAAAGATATCGATACCAACAATAAATTGGATATCAATACGGACCTATTTGAACAAGATGAAGAGACGGTCTTGCATGAAGTATATGAAACTGTAGTTGGGACTACTTATGTTACGTACGAAGAGCAACTTGATGCACTGTTTGGAATAAAACCGCAATTGGATGCCTTTTTTGATAACGTATTTGTTAATCATGAAAATATAAACATTAAAAATAATCGAAAAAACTTAATAGGTTTAGTGTATCAAGCTTTTAAACAAATTGCCGACATTAAAGAGATCAGCGTATAAAAATTACAGACACATCAATGTAGTGCGCCTGTAAGGTTTACACAGTTAGGTTTATACTCTCTTTGTTGATAAAAGTTTCGTTCACTTTCTCTTATGTCTCTTATTTCTAATATTAAATCTTTATAATATTGTGGATTTAAATAGCTACCATTTTTTAATCTTTCATTATCAAGTACATAACCACGAGTAGTAAAGGTTTTTAAAACTTGTGTTGCCCATCTTCTAAACTCTGTGGCTTTATTTGAGTTGATTCTATATCCTAGTGAAATGATTACTTCTAAATTATAATGGTCTATATTTCTACTGACCTCTCTTTTGCCTTCTTTTTGAACTATTAGGAATTTCCTAATAGTTGCGTTTTCTTCCAGTTCATTGGCTTTAAATATGTTTTTTAGGTGTTCATTTATAGTGGCTACATTTACATCAAAAAGTTTAGCTATAAGTTTTTGAGTAAGCCATACTGTTTCATCTTCAACTTTTACCTCAATTGTATCTTGTCCGTTAGAAGTTGTAAAAATTAAAAATTCTGCTGTTGAGTTTCTTATTGTTAGATTTTTATTCATTTTTATTCTCAAGTTCTTCTAATTCACGATGTAACTCTTTCACAAGTTCTTTTTCACTTGGTAGATAAAGTTGATATTTACTGGCTAAAATAGTTTTATTATCCTCTGGCAATGTATATTTTACAACAGTGTCATTTTTATTGGCACAAAGTAGCACTCCTATGGTAGAATTTTCAAAATTTTGTTTTTCATTTCTATCATAATAATTCACATACATTTGTAATT
>JAYEFX010000125.1:0-2293 GCA_034658775.1 Campylobacterota bacterium | reverse complement strand
CTATTCACTTTGTTCATGAGTGTCAAAGAGTTAGTAAAAAGTAATGCACCTTACTTTTGGTCCTATCCCCTCACGCCGTTTTGGCATGAGCTTGGGGATAGATCTTTCTGCCAATACTAAACAATGTAACTTTGACTGTTTATATTGTGAACTGGCTCCTGCAAAAACCGTAGGCAAACAAACGTACTCTTCATCCGTGCAAGATATTGTTCTACAAGTCAAAGATTCCTTGATCAAACATCCTAATGTTGATGTAATAACGTTTACGGCAAATGGTGAACCTACCCTTTACCCCTATTTAGATGAACTCATTGATGAGATTGATAAAATCAAAGCAGAGGCAAAAACATTGATATTGAGCAATGGTGCCAATATCTATGATCTAAACATTCAAAAAACTCTTAGTAAAATTGACATAGTTAAACTCTCTTTAGATTGTATCAGCCAAAAATGTTTTAAAAAACTTGATCGAGTTGATTCCAGTGTTGATTGTTCTAAAATACTGCAAGGGATATTGGATTTTAAAGCCAGCTTTTCCCCTACTTTGGTTATTGAAATTTTATTTGTTCAAAATATGAATAATAAAACTGATGAGATAACTAAGCTAGTTGATGCATTAAATCAAATACAACCCAATAGATTGGACATAGGTACCATTGATCGACCTCCTGCATATGATGTGCAGCCTTTGAGCTTTGAAGAGCTTGAGCGCATTGCAAATCAGTTTTCTAATCAAAATGTTACTATAGCCTACAAAGAACGTCCAAAATCTCACGAAACGTATGGTAAAGATGAGATTTTAACGCTTTTAAAAAGACGCCCTTTAACGCACGAAGATATTGAAAATACTTTTGATAAAAACAGTAAAAATATCCTAAAAAACTTAGTTGATACAAAACAAATAAGTACCATAAATAAATCAGGTGTAGAATTTTACAAATTTGTAGAATAAAACAAAATTTATCCTTGACTTTTTAACAATATTTAACTATAATTTCACCTCTTAAAAAATAGATTCCGGCATAGCTCAGCGGTAGAGTAGATGACTGTTAATCATTTGGCCCCTGGTTCGAACCCAGGTGCCGGAGCCACTAACTTTTTAAGAAACCTTATTACATGTTCCGGCATAGCTCAGCGGTAGAGTAGATGACTGTTAATCATTTGGCCCCTGGTTCGAACCCAGGTGCCGGAGCCACTTCAAAATCCATTAACCATCGGTTTAATAACACTTTGAAAATACATAAAATTTATACAAATAAAAATTAAGTCCTTTAAAAGTCCGTGCAATATAAGTTTCATATATCTCATACTAATCTTTAAAATTCTCAAAATTTAATTTTTACATGAGCTAATAAAAAAGGACCTTGAACAGATGTTAGTCCGTCAAAGTCCTTTTTATCAACAATACTAAAACCAAATGATGAGACTTGATACTATGTGATAGAATTTGATAATTAATAAAAAAATTAAAACAGACTATTGTTATCTTTCTTTGTAGCGATATGTTTATATCCCATCTTTTTATAACCAGCCATTCGTTTTTTGAAACTAGATCTTAACATAGGAGTGATAACATCAACAAAATCAATAGCTAAACACTCTTGTCCTCGTCTACCTATACGACCTAAATATTGCACTATTCTACTATCGTAAGATATAGGCATTGTAAATACAATAGTATCAAGGTGAGCAAAATCTATCCCCTCCCCAATATAGGAACTAGTGGATAAAATGATATTAGAAGTTTGTGCTTCTATCATAGCTTCTTTTTGAGCTTTTGATTTTAAACCGCCATGTAGTAGAGTTAAGTTTATTTTTTTACTATCAAGCATATGATAGAGTCTATTTAGATGTTCTATTCTTTCGCTTAGCACCAATATATTTCTATTAGATAATTTTTCTATTTCACTAATAATAAGATTATTTCTATCAAAATCTTCAACCATCTCATTTAACATCAAAGCAAAGTCATCTTCTATAGCTTCAAAGGTAGTTTCTATACTTTTAAAAGTATGTACTTTCTCTTTTATATCTTTTACCTCATGAACTATATCTCCACACTGCATAAACATAATTGGATGCATACCATCTTTTCTTTTGGGTGTTGCACTAAGTCCAAGTACATATTTACCTTTAAAATTTCTAAGTGGTACTTCAAACGATATAGCAGGTATATGATGTACTTCATCTATGATAATTTGTGAATACTCTTTTATCATATCAGGTCTATTTTTTAGTGAATGTAAAATAGCTATATCAATATTTGATGTTAATTTTTTCTTGCTATCTCCTA
>JAYEFX010000124.1:0-2296 GCA_034658775.1 Campylobacterota bacterium | reverse complement strand
GTATCAATAATATCCACATCAATAGCCAACTGACACTGTGCTTCATCACCTGTTGAATCTGCAACTGTAATCTTAACCATTTCAGTATAATCATTAGCCGCATTGCTCTGTGTATTGATATAAACATACTCTCCTGTTTGAAAGTCAAATTTTAATTCACCATTTGGACCTGCAAAGGTATTTATACCTGTGTAATCAACACTATTATAAACACTACCATCGGACATCTCAATTGAGCGGATACTTCCTACATCAGATGTACCATCTGCGTTAATCCCCCAGGTAATATTATCCAACAAATTACCACTAATGCTATTAATAACCAAAGCATCATCAATCTGTGCATCATCCGCATATACTACTGTTGTTTCATTACCCGCTATCAACTCTAAATATTGTGTTTGAGTTATATTTGGCCCTATTCCAATAACATGCAAAGAATCTACATTATCTTCTACAAATTGGCTCCATTTATCAACATAAGAACTATCCACAGCGGTATCATTCCCATCACCAACAGCAACATGTTGAATATCCGTTACATCACTTGTTGAATCATTCATCTCAAACAATGGTTCACCATCAGATATAAAGTAAGCTATTGTTCGTGCATTATCATTGGGCAAAGTAAAGTTATCTACAGTACTATCTATAGCTGCTTCATAGTTGGTCCATCCTCCTGCACTTATTGAATCTACATAAGCAAGTGCTGTATTTACATCCATCCATACACTCGTTTGTGCAGTTCCGTTAAACGTAGTAATTTGAACATTAACAGTACTATCTTGCGCATAGGCATTAATCATATTCTTAGTTGCATTTTGAGTAAGTTCTAATCGACTTAATGCATCAGGTGTTTCTTTCTGATTCATACTCGTACTCAAATCTAATGTCAATACAAGGTTTGTATTAACAGCGTATACTTCTAAATGTTGTGCTTCACACTCCATTGTTGGTACAGGATCTATATTAACACTATCCATTCCACTCAACGATATATTTCCTGCTTGATCAATAAGAACAGCATTTATTGTAACCACTCCATTTTCAGGAGCATCATATTCCAATTCCAATCCATTATCAATCATATCTTGAGTCACAGAATAATCCGTTGTACTTCCATCTGGATTGGTAACTCTTAGAACATCATCTACTACTACTCCTGCTGGAATACCTATTGATACATTTATCCCACCATCAAGTTCATCTGCTGTTAGTATCCCATCGTTATTGGTGTCTTCGGTTATGGTTATTGTTGGGGCATCTGGAGGAGTTGTATCTTGATCACTAATTACAGTTTCAACTACACCATTTGTAACTATTGTTTCTTCATACCCTCCACCTTGGATATCGCTAATAGTCACATTAAATGTCTCATCAGGTTCGTTTTCATTACTCATTATAGTATTAACTGTAAAACTATATGAAGTTGATCCTGCTGGTATAGTTATATATTCTTCTACAGGTACATAATCTCCATTATCAGTTTGAATATGTCCCGTTACAATCTTAATTGTCATATCTGTCCACAACATTTTATTTAACTCAATCGTATACGATGCTATATCACCTTCATTGACTGTAGTGTCTCCTACTAACTTTATACCTATTGCTGTTTCATTCATGTTCATACCTTTATATTAATTTATTTACTGAAAGTTTAGTAGAAAAAAGTTGCTTATGAGTTGCTTTTTCTGCATAATATTTATCATTATTCAACTGTCATTAAATCATAATTATTATGAATAAAAATAATAAATAGAATTGTCATTTGATTGTTTTTAGGCTAAGTATTTTAAATATGATAAATAGTTTAATTATTAATTTTACTGATATATAAAGATATATCTATGCAGTCCCTATGCAATAGAGTCTAAATTCCAATATGTAGATGATAAATTAATAATTATATTAGTGATCTTTAGAATTACTTTTAAGAGATAAATAAAAACATTATTAAAAAGTTATAATAAGTTGTCATCAAACTATTAGTATTTTATTCTGTATTTATTACTCCAAAAAGAATTTCAAAATTTATTCCAACTGCAGGTACTAATTGAAAGTATTAGCAGATTAATATGAATTAAATGTTGCTTCTGGTGAAAACTCATAGGATGTTGATTCTAAAAGTATTGTTGCTATTTCAACTATTCGAAGAAGAATGTTTTAGCTAATAATGTGCCATCATGCTGTCCACATCATCCCATGTTAAATCGGAAGATTTTTTAAACATATTGTACACGTAACGTGCAAACATGTCGGTTTCAATATTGACCTTGGATCCTACTTTATACGT
>JAYEFX010000123.1:5544-11523 GCA_034658775.1 Campylobacterota bacterium | reverse complement strand
TTCAAATTGTAGTAAATATTATTGATATTTTATACAAATTTAGATAAAATTATCATAATTTTAAGAAATATTTATGAAATGGTTGGGAATTAATGGGTAAAAATAATATTAAATTATCTCTAGTGGCGATACTTTGTGTTACATCAATGGATGCCTTTTCCCTAAAAGATGGGTATATTTATGCACTTCAGCATGATATCGACTCTCAGGTCAATGCTAATAATTTGGAATCTATTAATCATGATAAAGCCATTGCTGATTCTTTATTCTTCCCCAAAATAGATCTTTCTGCTAGAGCAGAAGTAAGTCAAAACTCACAAAACCAATCAAAATCAACGAAATCGGATCAATACGGTGCTAAAATCACACAACCTTTATTTGACGGGTATGAAGCCAAATATGAAAAAGAGTTGCAAAATACTCGATACCAATCGGCTCAATACTATCTGAAAGAGAGTCAAAACAAACTGGCATTAAGTTATGTTGATAGTTATATCAATACCTTGAAGCAAACCGAACTGTTGACTTTACGTGTTGAGAATTTGGTGATCTCTGAAGATATATTTAACAAAGTGTACAAAAAAGTTTCTGTTGGGTATGGAACAAAACTTGAATTTGAAACTGCAAAAGAAAACTACACTAAAAGTAAAGTTGATCTAAGCAGTCAAAAAATAAATTATCGTGATGCTATTACAAGTCTAAAATTTTATGTGCAGCAAGATTTTGACACCAATGAATTGATTAAACCTCAATTTTATTATGATCTACCAAAAAGTTTACCCGATGCTATGCGTTTGGCTAAGATGCAGAATCCTTCGTATTTAGTAGCTAAAACAAATGTTCAAGTGGCCATGATGGAACAAAAAAGAGATTTAAAGATCAAATATCCATCTCTTGCGTTGGTTGGTTCATACGATAAATATGACTCTTTCCGTGCTACAAATGACCCCTATGATGAGTATAAAGTTGCTATAGAGCTTAATTACAATTTATACAATGGTGGGAAAGATAGTGCATTAAATAAAAAAGCGATGCAAAAAATCAAAGAAAAAAAGTATTTAATTCAAAAAAGTCAATATCAAATTGAAAATCAATTACGATTATCATGGAACAGTTACACTCTAAACAAAGATAAAAAATTAAAACTAGAAAGCTTTGCTCAAGCGAAAAAAGAAGTTTTGTATGCAACCATCAAAGAGTTTGATTTGGGATTAAAAGATCTTAATACTTTGATGGACGAACATACGGCATACATATCCGCTAAGAGTGATTTAATACGCACTTCATATGATCTTATGTTGGCTCAATACAGAGTTTTAGAATCTATTGGTGTACTTTCTTCACTGATGGATGATCCAAGCATGACCTTGGAAAAACAACTAAGTGCAGCATTAACGAAAGAGACCTTAAGTGCAACGCAAAAACGTATCTATGTGGACAGTGAAGACCCTGTTCAAACCATAAAGCGTGATATTGTTAAAAAAGAACCAATAAAACAGCAGCCAAACCCACTAGTAGCGTTAATAAATCCAGTGAAGAAAAAAGTTGTTGTTGTGCGCGAAGAGAAGCCAAAGGCAATTGTAAATAGTGTGCAAACATTTAAAGAGCAATTTTTAAACGCATCAAAAGATAAATATACGATTAATTTAGCGTATTCAGATACCTCAAAATATGCACAGCGTCTTTTGAATAGATACAATCTAAATGATAATGGATTTTATTTTAGTTTTGGACAAACGAAAAAATTCCAAAAGATAATGATGGGAATTTACGATAGTAAAGCACAAGCACAAACTGCTTTAAATAATCTTCCAAAATCGCTTAAGAAAGCACAACCAAGAGTTGAATCCATAAGCATCAAGCAAAAACTGTACCACAAGTACCATGGAGACTTTACTCCTGTAAAAGAAAAGAAAAAACAAAAAGTTATTATCGCAAAAGTCATAATACCAAAGCCACTTTCACCTAAAAAAGATAATACCTTTAAAGAGATATTTTTACGTTCACCTAGAGGTAAATACACCATCAATTTAGCGTATGCAAAAACAGAAAAATATGCACAAGATCTTTTGGATAAATACAATTTAAATGATAATGGATTTTATTTTAGTTTTCGAAAAGTTAATCCCTTGCAACGAATAGTTATGGGTGTTTTTGATACTAAAAAAGAAGCATTTACTGCTCTACGAGCCTTGCCTCCTGCACTTAAGAAAAATGATCCCATTGTGGAACGTATTGAACGAAAACAAAAAACATATTATAAATATCATGCCAATGAACAGATTATAACTGATGAAGTAAAAAAGGTACAGGTTAAGAAAGAGGTACCTGTTGTTGCAAAAATAGCTAAAAAGCCAGTGGTTCAAGACAATATAGAAAAAATAAAAACATATGAAACGTTTAAAGAAACATTTTTAAACGCATCAAAAAATATGTATACAATAAATTTAGCGTATTCAGGTAGTTCAAAATTAGCTCAAGAGATGCTAGATAGATACAAGCTTAATGGTAACAGTTTTTATTTTAGTTTTAGAAAACCAAATCCTTTACAACGTATAGTAATGGGTATTTTTTCTTCAAAACAAGAGGCACAACAAGCGTTAAATAGATTGCCAAAAGGTTTAAAAAGAAATAAGCCCATGGTTGAACCTATTGCAATAAAGCAAAAGGTATATCATAAATATCATTCACAAATTGCTAGTCCAATGTATTTAGGGAGTCTTTAAACTGCATGGCAACATCACACGATACATTAGATTTAAACACAATTAAAGAGTATGATCCCGAAGATTCTATTTTAGATTGTTTGGCCATTTTTTCAAAAATGAATGGTCGACCATTTTCTAAAGAATCTTTAATTACAGGTCTTCCTGTATCCTCAAATCGTAATACACCAATACTGTTTTCAAAGCATAATTCTAAATCATTGTTTTCAAGAGCAGCATCAAAAGCAGGTTTTAAAACAAAAGTTATGCGTACAAAACTCAAAGATATTAACCCACTTTTATTGCCTGCAATTTTATTGTTGGATCGAAATAATGAAGCGGATGAACTTGAAGCATGCATACTTTTGGGTTTTGATGAAGAGTTTCAAAATGCCAGAATCACTCTGCCTGAAGCACCTGAGGTTGAAAATGTAGTTTCGATTGAAGCGTTGGAAAAAATCTACTTCGGCTTTACTATTTTACTCAAAAAAGAGCTTAACTTTAAAGAAAATGAATCCGCTCTTTCAAGCGTCAAAGAGAGTCATTGGCTGTGGGGAAGTATTAAAATTGTACGTCATGTATATCGTGATGTAATTATCGCTTCATTGTTAATCAATTTATTTGTATTGAGTACACCGTTGTTTACAATGAATGTGTATGATAGGGTTATTCCTAATAACGCAACAGATACCTTATGGATACTTGCTATTGGTGTTGTGGTGATCTATATGATTGATATTTTACTTAAGTTTTTACGCTCCTATTTTTTAGAAACAGCAGCTAAAAAAACAGATGTTATTGCATCTTCGATCATATTTGAAAAGGTCTTGGACCTTAAGATGTCTTCGGTTCCAAACTCTGTTGGGTCATTGGCGAACATACTTAAAGAGTTTGAGAGTATTCGTGGGTTTTTGACATCCTCGACAGTTTCGTTGCTTATTGATATCCCTTTTATCTTTATCTTTTTATTTGCTATTTATCTTATTGGTGGGGAGTTGGTTTTGGTACCCCTTGCAATTATTGTGATTATCCTTATTTATACGTATTACGCCAAAATAAAATTAGCCAACAGCATCAAAGAATCCTATGATGCTGGATCATCAAAAAATGCAGTTTTGATTGAAAGTTTATCTTCGATTGAAACAATTAAATCATTGGGAGCAACGGGGTATTCACAATGGAGATGGGAAGAAGCAACATCTCAAATTGCGGATAAAAGTATCCAAAGTAAAATGATTTCAGCATCTATTACAACAGTAACATCGTTTTTAGTACAACTCAATACTGTAGCATTGGTTCTTATTGGAGCGTATATGATTGCGGATAATAATCTGTCTATGGGTGGATTGATTGCAACTATAATAATATCTTCTCGAGCTATTTCTCCCATGGGACAAGTTGCAAGTTTATTAGCAACTTTTCAGCACACAAAAACCACCTACGATGCTTTAAATGACATCATGAATTTACCAGTAGAACATCCTCAAGGTAAAAAATTTGTAGCTCGACCTGAATATACTGGACGAATTGAATTTAAAAATGTATCGTTTACCTATCCCAATGCTGACAAAGAAACATTGAGTAATATTTCTTTTACGATAGAGCCAGGAGAAAAAGTTGCTATTATAGGTAAAATAGGTTCGGGTAAAACAACAATACAAAAACTCATTGTTTCACTGTATCAAGCTCAAGAGGGTTCAATTTTAATTGATAATATTGATATCAAACAATTGGATCCTACGGAACTGCGAAAAAATATTGCATACGTTTCTCAAGAAGCACTGTTATTTGATGGAACGGTTAAGGAAAATATTGTTTACCGTACACCGCATATTGATGATGAAAAGATTATAGAAGCTGCTAAGATAAGTGGTGTAATGAATTTTATTAATAAGCATCCAAAAGGTTTTGATATGCCTGTGGGCGAGAGAGGTTCATTTCTTTCTGGTGGTCAAAAACAAAGTATTGCAATTGCACGATCGATTTTATTACCGTATCCGATTGTATTGTTTGATGAGCCAACGAGTTCTATGGATACATCAACTGAAAATCGCTTTATTCAAAATATTAGAGAATATGATGCAGGAAAATCGGTAATTATTGTTACGCATAAAACTTCACTTCTACAATTAGTGGATCGAATTATTGTAGTTGAAGATGGTAAAATTGCCTTAGATGGTAAAAAAGACGATATTCTTAAAAAATTAAAATCTAGATAATAATTTATTATTACATTATAACAACTCCCTAAATACAGTATTTTATTAATTATAATATATACCAAAGTATACTTTACAAAATCAAATAATTTTCATATCATTAGTGTAAATAAAGTTGTATAAAGGATTTATAATGGCTATTGCACGTATATCAGATATCAGAGGGTTAGTTACTTCAGGAGAAAGTTCAGAAGAGATTTTAAGAAACAGAGATGTTATATCTGAGCATGGTGGTATCTTAACCATTCATGAATTTGCAAAAATCATTTTTGATGATGGTAGAGAAATAGAGATTACGGGACCTACAAGCTTTACTTTGGATAGTTCATTTTTTGAAGCAGATCGATTTGATGTTGACACGACACAAATTAATGATATTGATAATTTAGATTATGTAAATGCTAATTTTATCGAAGAGCCTCAAGAGGTTGAACCTCGTGATACGGCAATCATTCAGAACGAATCAGCAGCTACTGTCCAGAGTGAACAATTAGACACACAAAGAGAATATCAAGATGTTGTGATTGATACACAAGAAAGAAACCTACCTGAGGATAGAGTTAATACTTTATTTGAAGATGGAAATGAAGCAACTGAAGAGATAGAAACGCAAGAGAATGAAGATACTACGGATAATACAACTCCAGCAGATACAACAGATGTAAATGATGCACCAACATTAACAGTTGAATCTTCTAAAACAGTAGATGAAGATGGAAGCACTTCTATTACATTTAGTGCAGCTGATTCAGATGGAACAATAGTTGAAACAACAGCAACAGCTGAACATGGAACAGTAACAGTAAATGATGATGGAACAATCTCATATGCTCCAGATGCTGATTATAACGGAGCGGATACAATCACAGTTACCACAAAAGATGATGATGGAACAACAACAACTGCAACTTCATCTATTACAGTAAATGATGTAAATGATGCACCAACATTAACAGTTGAATCTTCTAAAACAGTAGATGAAGATGGAAGCACTTCTATTACATTTAGTGCAGCTGATTCAGATGGAACAATAGTTGAAACAACAGCAACAGCTG
>JAYEFX010000123.1:0-5444 GCA_034658775.1 Campylobacterota bacterium | reverse complement strand
AACATGGAACAGTAACAGTAAATGATGATGGAACAATCTCATATACTCCAGATGCTGATTATAATGGAACAGATACAGTAAACATCTCAGTTACGGATAATGATGGAACAGTTACAACACAAAGTATTAATCTAACGATTGATCCTATTAATGATAATCCTGTGGCAGTTGATGATACGACAACTACAGGGACAATATCACTTGGAGGGTCTAATACCAATGAACACTCTTTAAGTGACTGGGGAACGAGCAATGATGATGGTAGTGTCTCAATTAATGCTTCTGGAGTGACTGGTACAATTTCAGCAACAAATTCAGATGGGGCTGTTGATTTAGGAGCTAGTACGTATGGATTAGGTGCAGGTGGTAATGAGATTGACTTAGGCGAAACTGTAACCATGGAGTTTGACAATGATATGTCAGGAGCAACCATAGGTATAGGTAGTTTAGCTGGTAGATATGATGAAAATGCTGGACAAGATGCTTCTGTAGAATGGGTTGCTTATAAAGATGGTATTGAAGTTGCTCGAGGAAATGTTGTACAAGATTATACTGATACTGATGGTGATGGCAATCTTAAAACAAACGATATAATCATCAATACAACTTTTGATAAAATCACATTTGCTTCAGAAGCTGAAAGTGGAAGTAATGCTAACTTTACCATTACAAGTTTTGAATCAGATGCTATTGTTGCTATATCAACGAATGAAGATACAGCCCTAACAATCACAGCAGAAAGTTTATTAGTAAACGACACCGATCTTGAGGGGGATACTTTAAGTATCTCTGCTGTAGAGGTAACAGCCAATACTCATGGTACTGTAAGTTTAGATGCCAATGGAGATGTACTCTTTACACCAGAAGCAAACTATAATGGAGAAGCTAGCTTTACGTATACTATAAGTGATGGAAATGGTGGAACATCAACGGCAACAGTTACGTTGAATGTTGAAAGTGTAAATGATGCACCAGTCATCACAACAACGAATACAACTCTAAATGAAGATACAGCAACAATAATTGCAACTGCTACGGATATTGATGGAACAATTGATGCTAGTACTTTAAGTGCCAATCATGGAACAGTAAGTATGGATGCTAATGGAAATATTACCTATACTCCAGATGCTGATTATAATGGAACGGATACAGTTAGTATCTCGGTTACGGATAATGATGGAACAGTTACAACACAAAGTATTAATCTAACGATTGATCCTATTAATGATAATCCTGTGGCGGTTGATGATACGCCAACTACAGGGACAATATCACTTGGAGGGTCTAATACCAATGAACACTCTTTAAGTGACTGGGGAACGAGCAATGATGATGGTAGTGTCTCAATTAATGCTTCTGGAGTGACTGGTACAATTTCAGCAACAAATTCAGATGGGGCTGTTGATTTAGGAGCTAGTACGTATGGATTAGGTGCAGGTGGTAATGAGATTGACTTAGGCGAAACTGTAACCATGGAGTTTGACAATGATATGTCAGGAGCAACCATAGGTATAGGTAGTTTAGCTGGTAGATATGATGAAAATGCTGGACAAGATGCTTCTGTAGAATGGGTTGCTTATAAAGATGGTATTGAAGTTGCTCGAGGAAATGTTGTACAAGATTATACTGATACTGATGGTGATGGCAATCTTAAAACAAACGATATAATCATCAATACAACTTTTGATAAAATCACATTTGCTTCAGAAGCTGAAAGTGGAAGTAATGCTAACTTTACCATTACAAGTTTTGAATCAGATGCTATTGTTGCTATATCAACGAATGAAGATACAGCCCTAACAATCACTGCAGAAAGTTTACTAGCAAACGACACAGACCTTGATGGAGATACTTTAAGTATCTCTGCTGTTGGCAATGCAACTCATGGTACGGTTTCATTGGATGCCAATGGAAATGTAGTATTTATTCCTGATGCAGATTACAGTGGAGAGGCAACATTTGAATATACAATTAGTGATGGTAATGGTGGAACATCAACGGCAACAGCAAATGTAGTAGTTAATTCTGTAGCAGATCAGGCAACTGTGACTACAAACTTTGAAGATACAGCAACAATAATTGCAACTGCTACGGATATTGATGGAACAGTTACAACACAAAGTATTAATTTAACGATTGATCCTATTAATGATAATCCTGTTGCGGTTGATGATACGACAGGGTATGTTAATGTTACAACGACTACAACAATGTTTACAAGTACGTTTGAAGAAAATGAAACGGTGGATGCTCTTGATGGTGATGGTATACATGTTAATACCTTAGCTGGATGGAGCAGTAGTACAGGAACTTTTGAAGTACGAGATGAAGATGGTGAGCAATTTCTTGAACTTAATATGGATCCATCGAATACTTATGATGATTCCCCTGATATCTCAAGAGATGTAGGTACGGTTGATGGAGCAGAATACACTATGGACTTTAGCTACTCTGCACGTCCTGGTTATGATGCAACTGTATGTGATATGGAGTTATTGATTGATGGTGTTGTTGTTCAAACCTATACTGCTGATGGAACAAATTTATCAAACCCATCATGGAACAGTACAAGTATCACTTTTACAGGTACGGGTGAACCAATGAACATAGAGTTTAGAGAAGCTGGAACAGATGTGAATTTTGGTCGTGGGATGTTTTTAAATGATATTGAACTAACTCAAACAGTATCATCAGTACAAGAACAAGCACTTACAACTGATGAAGACAGTACGATATTAATAAATGTATTAGCAAATGATACAGATGCAGATGGTGATGCATTGTCTATTACTGAGATTCAAGGGCAAGATGTAAGCTCTGGTCAGACTGTTAATGTTAGCGTTAGTGGAACCGTTGTTGGTACAGCACAAGTGGTTAATGGGCAAATTGAATTTACTCCAGGAACAAATTTGCAATCAATGGATAATGGTGAATCACAGAATGTATCTTTTGAGTATACAGTTAGTGATGGAACATCAAGTGATGTAGCTAATGTAACCATTAATGTAACAGGAAATAGTGAAATTGTACCAATAGTTCAAGGGGATACGTTATTTACAGATGATTTTAATGACGATATTGAAGGCTGGAGTGGAACTAATGTAAGTAATACAAGTGATGCATTACAGCTTACAGGAGACACAACGGCAACTAAAACTTTCGATTTTGGTATGGAAAATGCAGGTAAAGAAGTGACGGTTAGCTTTGATGCTTCAACTGTTGGAGGCTGGAAAACACGTGGAAGACATTCTGATTATTTTAAAGTGGAAGCAAATGATTCAGCTGAAATAAACTGGGATAGATCTGTAGATTCAAACTATACATTTACTACGACGGTTGGGGATGATGGTACAATTAAATTAGATATGATGACCAACACAACTGCACATAATGAAGGTGTAACAATAGACAATCTTACCATCACCGCTTCAGGAAATGATTGGGTACAAAATGATGACCTTCAATCTGCACAATTGGTTGATGGTATTGTAGAGGGTGCTTATTATGAAACATCCTCAGGAGTAAGTGGATTTACCGATGAAAATGGTAACTTTGATTTTAGAGCTGGAGATGATGTAACGTTTAGTGTGGGTGGTGTTGTTTTGGGTGTGGCTACTTCGGAAGATATTGCAAGTGGGCAAACATTTTTACAAGATATTGCGGATGTTGATCGAAGTGATATGAATGATGAATATCTTGAAAATATGGCAACTTTTTTACAATCGATTGATACAGCTGATAGTGGTGATAATATTGTGATCACTGAAGCGATGCGAAATTCACTTTCAGATGCACAGATTGATTTACGAACTGCTAGTGAAGAAGAGGTTCAATCTTTGGTTGAAAGTGTTGGTGGAACATACGTGGATGAAGATGCAGCAATGACTCACGTTCAAGAGATGCTTGAAGAGTATACCGATATGGATGAATCGGATTTTGATGCTCGTACTGAAGATACCAACAGTGCGGTACTAGGTAAAGAACCAATGGCAGGGGTTGAATATACGACAAGTTCAGGAGAAACCGGGATCACTGATGAAAATGGTATGTTTAATTTTCATGAAGGTGATAGCATCACCTTTACGCAAGATGGAGAGGTTCTTTCTACCATAGACTCTTCTACTATTGGTGATGATGGATTGCTTACATTAAATGATCTTCAAGAGTTTAATCAAGAAGCCATAGATTATGATAACCTTGAGCTTGATTTTGATAACTTAGATATGTTGGTTGATACCCAAAGCATAAGTGACAGTGATGTTGATGTATTGGAAGATTTGGATTTAGCAGATATGGTACAAGAGAGTGAAGCAGATGGAAGTTTATCCGAACTGTTGGGGCAAGATGATGAGATTGATTCTTTAGCTGTTGCACCACTAGATGAACAAGCAACTTCTTCAAATGATACTTCTGATGAATATTGCCCCTTTGAAGCTTTAAGTGAAAACTCGGCTGATTTGATTGAGCAAATAAATGTGGATGATGCAGATATTGGATCAGACCACTAGTAAGGGGTATTTGTGAAACTCAAACATTACGGTCAATACAAATGTCAAAAGCTTCTAAATAACGGAGGCTTTGGACGTGTATATGAGATGATGGATACAAAGAGTGAACAAAAGTATGCTTTTAAAGTGATTCAAAGTTCATTTTTAACCAATGCTATTAAAAATGAACATCATGCTTTAAAAGTATTTAAAGATAATCCTAATTTTTTATCCTCGTACGGAGGTGCACAGTATAAAAATGAATTTATTTTTAAATTTGCCTTGGCAAATGGTGGAAATCTTAAACAATATATTCAAGCTAAGGGTGTATTGAGTGAAAAAAATGCAAAAAAGATGCTGATGCAATTGCTTCAACAAATTAAAATAGCGCATAAAAATTCTATTATACACAATGATATCAAACCTGAAAATATTGTTTTGGATGACGGAAACTATTATTTGATTGATTGGAGTAGTAGTCTTACTGAACAAAGTGATTATTACGAGATGGTTTCTACGGACTATTTGTTTATGACACCTGAACATTATAATAAACAAGTACGATTTTCAACAGATATTTACATGTTGGGGCATGTTTTGTATTATGTGTTGCATGGAAAATTGTTGTTTGGATTGTACAGTGAAATGTTTGAAAGTCAAATGATGCAAGCACACTTAAGTAAAGTACCTCAATACGACTCAAAGATATCAATGCCGATGCAAAATTTACTCAATGGCATGCTTTGCAAAATACCCAGTAAGAGAATCTCACTTGAAGAGATCCAGAATTTTTTAAAAACAGATACTCTTACAAAAAATTATGCTATAGAGCCTTTAAACGAACCTCTTACTGTATTGGATGATGAACATACCTATCGTTTTTATGCCAAACAAAATATCACTATAGCACTGTTTAGATACGCAATTGAATTGGAAAATAAAGATGAATATGAA
>JAYEFX010000122.1:0-2301 GCA_034658775.1 Campylobacterota bacterium | reverse complement strand
AAGTTCACACAAATTAAACCCACCTTAAGTAAAAAGAAAATATCCAAAATAACTATAATCCTTATAAGCTATTTCTAATTATAAATCTTATATAATTATCCCATAAAATTAAAAAAGGATTAAAATGACTACAAACGTTAGCAAAAATACTTTTACAGGTATTTTGCAAGAAAACAAAGGTGCTTTACAAAATATTGAAAACTTCAAAAATCAGAAGATTTCAACAATAGGTCGAAATCTTCTATTCGGAGGAGTTGCATTAGGAGGACTATTTGCAGTATCACTAATTGCATTCCAAATATTGTCAGGAATATTTGCACTATTTTTAAGTGGTGTATTACTGATTGGAGGCTTCTTATCTATTAGATTCCTAAAAAAAATGGATCCATTGATTCAGCAAAAAACTAAAAACCTACTTTTAGAGAAGATGTTAAAAGAAGCTAGAGATAATGCAACAGTGCAATTAGGAAATCAAGTTTTAGCTAATGCTGACAAGCTTAAAAACGCAAGACAAGCACGTGAAAAAATGGGTGCAATGGTCGAAGCATTAAAAAATGCCGTTGATTTTAGCGATACAGAAAACTCTTCAAATAAGAAGAAAAAAGATATTTACGAAAGAGTAAACAAATCTTACGAAATCGTAAAACAAAACATCAGCATTGCTCAACAAAAACATAAGGAGTTTGAGCAAAAAGTTATCGAATACAAAGAACTTGAAAAGTTCACAAAAATGGCAGGTGAAGCTATGGCACTTTTTGAAGACTCATCAAACACAAAACTTACAGAAATGTTATCGTTGGAAAGTTTTGAACATATTGATAGTGAATTTAACACGGCACTTGTAACAATTGAAAATTCAACACTAGATAGAGAGGTTTAGAATGTCAAAAGAAGAACAAAAAACAACAAAAACAACAAAAGTGATGATAACTGTTGTAACAATAATACTAATGGCAACATTAGCGGTATCATTGCTTTCACTAGGAGTGGACTCACAACCACAAGAGAATACACAACAATCAGTATCGCAAGATAACCCATTTTAATAAAAAAAGGAAAACAAATCATGAAAAAATTACTTAAAACAACATTATTACTAACGGCACTATCGGCTTCTGCTTTAACAGCATCAACAATCAAAATAGGTACAGGTTCACAAACTGGTAACTATTATTCAATGGCAAACGATATTACATCTGAAAACTATTGTAAAGAGATTTCACCAGATGCCTCATTTGAAGTATTAACATCAGAAGGTTCAGGGGCAAATCTTGATGGACTATTGAATAAAAAATATTCTATAGGAATTATCCAAAGTGATGTATTGATGAGTAATGCAAAAAAATCACCAAGAAAAGTAAATATGAATAGAATGAAAATTCTTGCTGGACTACATATTGAAACTGCTCACTTATTAATACCTAACGGATACCAACCAAAACAAACTAAAAAAAGTGGAAATATATTTTCATCTTTTATGGATAAATTTTCAACAAGTGATAATAAACCAGTTAAAATATCTTTACAGTCATTAAAAAATCAACAAATCGCCTCTTGGGGAGGAAGTGTAACAAGTGCAAGAGCATTAAGCTACTTCTTTGATCTTAATTGGGAAATCAAAGAAGTACCAAAAGATAATCGTGAAAACATAAACAAAATGCCAATCCTTTTAGTTGGAGGACAACCATATGCACCAGTTGAAAAATACCTAGCCACAGGCAATTACAAGTTAGTGGGACTAGACTATAAAGAAATTAGTAACAAAGCCCCTTTCTATATGTCGTCAGAAGCAACTTACAATATTAACGGTAAATCATATTCAGTACCATCAATAGGAATTCAAGCACTTATGATTGGTAAATCATTCAGAAAAGCATCAAGAAATGAAAATATGCAGAAACTAGCACAATGTATTAATGAGAGTTTACCAGACTTAGCTGATGACCCTGATACTAACCCAAATTGGAACTCTGTATATGAACTTAACGAAAAAGGCGAACAACTTAACTGGAGCTATTTCCCAATAAAATAAAAAAGCCCTAACGGGCTTAAATATATAAAAAATGGAGAAACGATTGGGAATAATATAGGAATATTTTAGATGTAGTGAGAAAAAACCTATATGTAGTTCACATAAAACAACCAAATTTGATTTAAAATTAAAGTAAGGAGAATAAAATGCCAAAATGCTACCAATGCAAATTCGCTATGACACCAAAGTATAGCAACCTAAAATTCAAAATGCTGTGTCTAAACACAGCAAACAACAATAAAAAAGGTATCGTAAATATGAACGATACC
>JAYEFX010000121.1:0-2328 GCA_034658775.1 Campylobacterota bacterium | reverse complement strand
TTAAAGAGTTTAGCCAACAAGGTGCAAAAACGGTGCTAATAGAAAAGGAAAATGATCTTTTAGAGGGTGCTAGTAAAGGGAACAGTGCCATACTGCATACAGGTTTTGATGCACCTCCTGGAAGTTTGGAGCTTGATTGTGTAAAACGAGGTTATGAAGAATACATCAAAATAAAAAATGATTTTAATCTTCCTTTCCTAAAAACTTCAGCCATGGTTGTGGCATGGAGCCAAGAACAATTGGACAATTTGGAAGCTATACATTTAAAAGGGCTGGGAAATGGCATTGATAATCTGTCCATTATTGATCAAAAAGAGGTATTAAAAAAAGAACCTAACTTATCTTACAATGCAAAAGGTGCTATAGTGGTTGAGGATGAGTCCATAATTGATCCATGGAATTCTCCTCTTGCGTATCTAAAATTGGGCATCCATGCAGGAGGAAAAACGGCATTTTCTCATGAAGTTACTGATGGTAGCTTTAATGGAGAATTTTGGCAACTTAAAACCTCACAAAATACCATCAATGCAAAAGTAGTCATTAACGCTGCAGGACTTTATGGAGACGTTGTGGATAGAATTAAAGGTTCGAATGATTTTGAAATTATTCCGCGAAAAGGTCAATTTATCATTTTTGATAAAACAGCGTACAATCTTATCAATTCCATTATTTTACCCGTTCCCACAAAAATCACAAAAGGGGTCGTAATCACCAAAACCGTCTTTGGAAACATTTTAGTAGGACCTACGGCTGAAGATCAACCAAGCAGAAACGACAGTGTTGTCGTTCAAGACACACTTAAAGATTTACAACAAAAAGCATTTACCATGTTGCCCTCACTTAAAGATCATAAAATCGTTGCTACATTTGCAGGGCTTCGGCCAGCTTCAGATAAACCTCACTATCGAGTTGATATCAATAAAGAAAAGAACTGGATTACCGTGGGAGGTATTCGCTCCACAGGATTAACATCAGCCTTAGGACTGGCAAAATATGTATTTTCCCTTCAAGAAAAAACATTCAAACCTACAAAATCAAATTTTGATAACATAACTTTAGCCAATATAACCCAACTTCAACAAAGAGATTTCCAAAAAAAGGGTTACGAAAAGATAGTATGCCATTGTGAACATGTCACTGATCGAGAGATTAAAGAAGCCTGCCAAGGGGAAGTTGGGGCTGGAACCATGGGTGGTCTAAAAAGACGAACACGTGCGACCATGGGACGATGTCAAGGCTTTAATTGTCTGGCTGATGTTGCGCAAATCTGTGAAGATCAAAAGGTACAATCATGAAAAATATACCAATAGATATTGCAGTAGTAGGAGCAGGACCTGCTGGAATTTCCACAGCAGTTCACTTAGCTAAAAAAGGCCATTCTAATCTTATAGTATTTGAAAGAGAAAGTTACATCGGAGGTGTTCCTAATCACTGCGGGCACTTAGGTTTTGGTATGATGGAATTTAAACGCGTATTAAGTGGTCCAGACTATGCAAAAAAATTAGCACAATTAGTATTACAGCATAATATTACCGTTATATTAAACGCAACATTAATACAAATTGATGCAAATACTCTAACATTTAGTACCCCTGATGGTATGATTCAGTACACTGCGCAACGAACTGTATTGGCCTTAGGAGCTAGAGAGGTTCCACGATCTACCAGATTGATTTCAGGCACACGAAGCACAAATATCATTACCACAGGAGCCTTGCAACGCTTTGTGTATATGCACAATCGATCTCCTTTTAAAAAAGCGGTGATTATTGGAAGTGAGATTGTCAGTTTTTCTGCACTCATGACAGCAAAACATGCAGGAATAAAAGTTCAAGCAATACTTGAAGAAAAAGAAAGCATCGACAGTTATTCAATACTTAAACCATTAACTCAATACTTTTTAAATACCCCCGTATTAACCAGCACCAAAATCATTAAGATTGAGGGTACAGATGGGAACATAAAAGGGGTTACTATTGAGCACAATAACACTGTAGAAACCATTGAGTGTGATGGTATTATTTTTTCAGGTATGTTTACTCCTGAATCTTCTGTATTGCAAGAATCTTTTAATGATTTTAATTATTGCAATAACTCTGTATTTGTTTCGCAAGATTTTCAAACCACACATAAGAATATATTTGTTGCAGGTAATGTTATACGTGGAGCTTTAGCTGCATTTAAATGTTATGCCGAAGGAGAAAAAGTAGCACTTAGTGTTGATGCTTCACTTAAAAATACACAGCAAAAAACATTTGTAAAAATCGATGTCTCAAAAAACATCCAATGGTATTTTCCAAGCATGATAGATCCTCAAACAAAAAAAGA
>JAYEFX010000120.1:0-11629 GCA_034658775.1 Campylobacterota bacterium | reverse complement strand
CATTGATCATCGCTTCAACAGAATACAGACCATATTTCATGTCATCATTGGAATTTGAACTGTGGGGCAATAAGAAATGATTCATCCCTTTGACGCCTGCATTGTCATCATAAAACATAATTGCTACGCAAGAACCAAGAAGAGTTTTGAATGCAATACTTTCAGTATCAGCACCAACGGCAAATTCACCACCAATTATAGTGTGTGCATAATGTCCTTTTATCTGTTGCGTAAAACGAGTGTTTGAAACTTTTTCAATACTCCCATCTTTATGCCCAATAACAATCAAGCAATATCCTTTGTTTTTACAAAAATATTTTGCCCTACTCTGTTGGTATAGTTAATCAAGTCTTGAGGGTTTTCAGAATGCCCAAGATATAAAGTCCCACCAATTTTTAAATGCTTAAAAAGTTTTTTCAAGATTTTGTTTTGATCTTCACTAGTAAAGTAGATCAATACATTTCTGCAAAAAACAACATCGAATTGATGCTCAGCAAAAGGATAAGCTGGTGCATTGAGATTATTTTCACTAAAAGTAATCATTTTTTTCAAATCATCATTTACTTTGATGAGAATCTCTTCACCTGCAAGATTTTTTTGCACCCGTCGTTTAAAATATTTTTGTGGGCTTAACCAATCGGGAAACTCTTTTGAGCTTTTAGAGAAACGGTATACACCGTTTGCTGCGTATTGTAAAACATTGGTATCAATATCGGTTGCTACAATTGATGCATTAATCTTTTTTCCTGTATTGTTTTGTGCTTCTTTGACGCTCATTGCCATGGAATAAGGCTCTTCACCTGTTGAGCTAGCAGAACAAAACATCTCTATTTTTTGCCCCTTATTAGCAAAATCTGGTAATACTCTTTGTATTAAATCTTCAAAATGGAAAGCTTCTCGAAAAAAATGGGTTTTATTTGTAGTAAAAGAGTTAATAAACTCCGTAACAAATTCACCTTTTGCAATTGCATCAAGCAGTTGATCTATATCTCCAGCAAATTTAGTATCGCGTTGAAGTTTGTGCAATCGATTAGCAATCATAATATCTTTATTCTCTGTAAGAGTAATTCCTGCTAGAGAATAAAGTATTTTTTTTACTTTGTCGTGAAGTTTTGAGGTGTCGCTCATCTTAAGAAGCTTGTTTAAAATTCATGGATTTATTTTCAATTTTTCGCTGGGCATTGATAATTCCAAAAATATCCAAAATCAAACCAATTGAACCATCTCCTCTAACTGTTGCAGCTCCAACACCCTCTACGCTTCTGAAGTTTTTGTCAAGTGGTTTAACCACCACTTGGTGTTGATGTAAAAATTCATCAATAAAAATTGCTACTTTTGTTGTACCGGCTTTAACAACAATCAACATACCCTCTTCAAGTTCAGAATATCGTGGTTCAACACCAAACAATTGATGCACGCGAACAACAGGAATAAATTCCTCTCTTAACATAAGAAGATCTTGTGTCCCATCTCCAATTTTTTTAATCATTTCCGAAGTTGGTTGCAACGATTCTACTATTGAACTAAGTGGTAAGATATACTTATTATCACCAACAGCAATATCCAAACCATCCAAAATAGCCAAAGTCAACGGTAGAGCAATGGTAATGGTTGTACCAATACCAAGGCCGGTTTCTAGACTCAATACTCCACCTAGTTTAGTGATATTGGTTTTTACAACATCCATTCCAACTCCACGACCAGATATATCTGTAACTTGATCAGCAGTTGAAACTCCTGCACCAAAAATAAGCATCGCTTTATCGTTATCATTCATTTGAGACAATCGAGCTTCATCTAAATCACCATTTGCAAGGCATTTTTCAACTACCTTGTCGGTATTGATTCCTCGCCCATCATCTTCTATGGTAATAATCATTTGACCATTAGCTTGTTCTGCACTAATAGTAATATTTCCATTTTCAGTTTTACCTGCTTTTAATCTCTCTTCTGGCGTTTCCAAACCGTGATCAAGTGAATTTCGGATAATATGCATTAGTGGATCCGTCAACCCTTCAATCATCGCTTTATCAATCTCAACAGCATCTCCAATATGATGGAAATCAATTTTTTTAGCCAATTTTTTTGAAATATCACGAATTACTTTTGGGAATTTTGAATAAATAGAATCCATAGGAACCATTCGAATGTTCATAATTGAATCTTGCATTTCACGAATATGTCGCTCTAGAAGCTCAAGTCGTTCAAGAACCGATCCTCGTATTTTATTCTCTTCAATGGTGGTTGCAAATTGAGTTAACATCGCATTGGTAATAACCAAATCCCCAACACTGTTCATCAAATTATCAATTTTATCCAGATTAACTCTAATATTACTTGTGGCCGCAGCTGGTTTCTTTGCAGCTGGTTTTTTTGTTTTAGCTACGGGCTTTGGAGTACTTGGAGTTTTCTTTGTTTGTGAAGCTGGGGCTGAAGTTGCCTCCACTTGTTTTTCTGATTTTTTTTCTACAGGAACTTCTATATTATTTTTATCGACACTCATTGTGGCATCTGGTGATATAGCAGGCACATCATCAAAAAAACCAAAATCTTCACTCTGCTCATGAACACGTTCAATCGTATCATTTTTGTGCTCACTGGATGCTTTATTGAGAGCTTCATCAAAAAATCCATACGCATCATTTTCTTCACTAGCGTCATCGGAAAACAAACCAAAAGCAGAACTGTTAATTTGGGATTCTAAATTCTCATCATAAAAACCAATATCATCTTGTGTTGGCTCATTTGAAATTTGATTAAAATTATCAAAAGCCTCCTCTTCATGGGAAACTGTCGGTTCAACTGCTTGCGAAACGGGAGCAGTTGCAACCGTTTCACCATTTATATACGCTCGAATAATTACCAATTGCTCTGCTGTCATAGAGGTAAAAGTGTCTCTATCTAAATCTCCATCGATCTCAAGGTCTAAAACTTCTTTCATGATATCCAAGGCATCTATTAATGCGCCAGCCATCTCTGGAATAAACTCGATTTCATGATTTCGAAGTTTATCCATCATGTTTTCAACATCATGTGTAAACTCAGCAAATAAAGCTAGCTCTACTGACGCTCCACTTCCTTTTAAAGTATGCACATCACGAAACAGTTGTCCCATTTCATCATCAGTTAATGAGCCATTACTTTCTGCTTCTAGAAGAACGTTATCTGCAGATTCAAATAATTCTGCCGCTTCTTCTGCAAACATCTCTCTGTACATTGATATATCAAAACCAGCCATGATATTTCCTTTTTTCTAAATTGTTATATTATCTACTTAAAACGATATTAACTGCTTTAAGCAGTTGATCCGGAACAAAAGGCTTGACGATCCATCCTGTGGCTCCGGCAGCTTTTCCTCGTGCTTTCATCTCATCACCACGCTCAGTAGTCAAAACCAAGATTGGTTTTGGAGAGATGTAATTTGGGAGTTTTCGCAACTCTTCAATTAGTGTCAATCCATCCATGTTGGGCATATTTACATCTGTAATAATCAAATCAAAATTAGTCATTTTTGCTTTATTTAATCCATCGACACCATCCACAGCTTCAGTTACATCATTGTAACCACCTTCATTTAATGCATAATTCAACATATCTCTTAACATTGTTGAATCATCTACAATTAAAAGTTTTGCCATAATAACCACCTTTTATGCTAATTTGTCTTTATTTAGACACGTAAATAATTTTTATTATCTATAGTATCAAAAAATAACTTTAAATAATCCTAATTTCTCTTTGTAAATTTAAATATCTGCACTAGATAGTTCAATTCTGTCTTTTTTAACCTTTAAAACACGCACATCATATGCTTGTCCCACACTTAGTACATCATGTACATTATTTACGCGTTGTTTTGATATTTTAGAGATATGCAATAATCCCTCTCCACCTTTTGGAAGTGAAACAAAAGCTCCAAAGTCAACAATTCGTTCGATTTTACCATGAACAACTTCATCTACTTTGTACATTTTTTCAAAATCAATATTTGGTCGATCATGTGATTTTCGTGCTGGTGCATTGTTGGAAATGGTTTTGATATGCTCACAAGCATCTGCAACAAGACCTTTATTTTCTCCGCTGACCTTTACTGTACCCGAATCCCTATCCAAATCAATATTTACATTAAATTTTTCAATAATCTCTTTGATGGTTGAGCCAGCTTTTCCTATAATAACCATAATTTTACTCGGATCAATTTTAAATTGTTCAATTAATGGTAAAGCCTCGCTTGGAACAATTTGTTCTGCTGCAGCCTCCATCAGTTCTAAAATATGCTCTCTACCCTCTTTGGCTTGAAGCAATGCTTCTTTTAGTACACTTAACTCTATTCCACCAAGCTTTATATCCATTTGCAATGCAGTGATACCCTTAGTTGTTCCAGCAACTTTAAAATCCATATCCCCATCGTGATCTTCAAGACCCATGATATCTGTTAAGACAGCATATTTATCTCCCTCTTGGATCATCCCCATTGCAATACCTGCAACCAGACGCTCCACCGGGAGTCCGGCTGCTTTTAATGCCAATGATCCACCACACACTGTAGCCATTGAAGATGAACCATTGGATTCTAAAATTTCCGATACCAATCTAATTGTATCCGTAAATTCCATATCAATTGAACTCTCAAGTGCTTTTTTTGCCAAGTTCCCATGTCCTAATTCACGTCGTCCAGGAGAAAACATTGGTTTAGCTTCGCCTACAGAAAATCCCGGAAAATTATAATGCACCATAAAGCGTTCAATTTCAGCAGATTTGCTGTTTAAACGCTCAACCATTTGACCATCTTTAGATCCTGCTAATGTCCCCACAACCAAAGCTTGTGTTTCACCACGAGTAAACAAACATGAACTGTGTGCTGATGGTAAAATATTGGTTTCAATACTAATTGGCCGAACATCTCTTAGTCCTCGTCCATCCGCTCGAACATTTTGCTGAACAATCATTGAGCGTACCAACTCTCGCTTTACCACACTAACTGCATCATACATATCATCAACATCAATTTTACGTAAAATACTAAATTCATCTTTGGCAATAAGTTTTGCAACATCTTTAAGTTGCGTTGCGCGCTCACTTTTTGCTAATTTTTCAATAGCTTCTTTTACATTTTGCGTATAATTGTTTCGAACATGCTCAATAATATCTTCATCAATGCTACTTTCAATCAATTCAACTTCTTGAATCTCTTTGGACACCTCTTTAAATCCAGCTTCATAAGCTGTATTTGATTCTTTAAGTGCCTCTTGAGCCTTGGCAATCGCTTCAATCAGTCTATCTTCATCATATTCGTTAACATGATGTTTTTTAACAAATGCTTCTATATCAACCTCAACCATCTCTTCACTGGCAATCGATTTCATCTCAATCATCAAAAGCTCATCTTTTGTTCCCGCTACATACAGATCAATTGTTGATTCATCCATTTGTTCATGCGTTGGATTGATAATATAATCTCCTTCTACATTTGCAACACGTACTCCACATACACATTTTGATACTGGGATATTTGAAGTATACAACGCTGCAGAAGCAGCATTGAGTGCCATCACTTGCATATCAACATTAATATCATTACTAAGAACAATCACTGTAATGGTTGTTGGATACACATAACCTTTAGGAAATAAAGGTCGTAAACTTCGATCAATCACGCGAGAAGTTAATGTTTCAAAATCTCCTGGTTTAGTTTCACGCTTAAAAAACCCACCTGGTAATTTTGCTGCGGCGTATGTTTTTTCAACATATTGCACGGTTAAAGGGATAAAATCTTCGCTTGTTGGATTATCTAATTCACTTACAACCGTTGCTAAAATAACAGCCTTACCAACCTTTAATAATACTGACCCATTAGCTTGCTTTGCCACTTTATTAAATTCAAAAACCTCTTGTATTCCATTTAATTCTAATTCACATACTACTGACATGTTTAATCCTTTTGTAATATTTTTTTTACTTCGTCAAAATTTATTTCATTCAATTGATCATAATAGCTATCAATTGATATAAAATGATCTAAAATATGCGGACAATACAGATCATCCGCAATCGATTCTATATCTCCAACCGTTGCAGTTGGAATTATGGGCACAGCAACGCATACCGATTTTGCATCTAAAGTAATAGCTGTCTTAATGCATGCCATCATGGTCAAGCCTGTATTTAATCCCTCATCGATTAATAAAACATTTTTATGCGTTAAATTTTGTATATTTTTACCATCTCGATACTGTTTGATATATCCCAAAATTGTATCTTGATATAATGTTTCTGCTTTTGCATAAATAAAATCCAAATCTATATCAAACGCTTTGACCACCTCTTCATGAATGACCACTTCTTTATTTTCAGTTACAATAGCCACTTCACACTCATTGTTCAAAGGAGCATAGATTTTCTCACTGAACAAAAAATCAAAAGAGGAGTTTAATTGATTAGCAATCTGAACTGCAATAGGCACACCATTGGCAGATGTTGCTAAAACAATCCAGTTTTCTAATTTCATTTTTTCAAGTGGCATTGATCCAACAAGAGCTTCAACAGCTTCATCTCTGTTAAAAAATAAAATATTATTTTTCATCTTATCTATCATCCTGACTGAGATCATACTTTTGTTTAACTCCACCAATAGGCTTTAGATACAATTGTAAATAAATTATTTTTTGCCTAATTGCATCGGTGGTATCACTGGCAATTGCCACCAAAGATTCTTCAAGCTTCATGTCCAATCCCCAACACTTTTTATCTATATTAAATACCAATGCTTGTTTTGTTACGTAGTCATTTTGCAAATCATAATATCGTTTATATGAGGTGGTGTAAAATCGATTAAACTTTGTGCCTACATCAAAAATATACGTACGCGTATCCAATTTGTTTGAATTGGGCGTTTCTTTTGAAAAATAATGATTCAGCTTTACATAATAATCATTATATTTAAATGAAGCATTTGAAGAAGATTCAATAATTTTTTTATCTTCATGATTGTATTGCAATCTATTTGAAAGTGTACCGTATGGGTAATTATAGGCGAGTTGATTTTCCAAATTTCCCAAACTTGATCGTTCATTTGAATCATACAAAATGGATTGTTTTATTTTATGATTAATAATCTGTTTCAAATCATCTGAATCATACACGGACTGATTAAGTTTAAATGAGATGTTTTTATTCTCTTGGGTCACAGGAAAAGGGTTTAACAAAGCATTGCTTGAATTGATACCGTACAGATCACCGTTTTTATCCGAAAAACTCGGCAATACAGCATTTGCAGATAAATTTAACGTATGAATATACTCGTTATAGGGCTTAATAAGATCTGTTGATAGGGACACTACATGCTTTGCTTGAATAAAAGTACCATCATCAAAAATATTGCTGTTATCACCCCTGTAGTCCAATTTAGTTAAGCTTATCTCCTCTTTCAACGAAAGATTTACATACTCATCAAATAAACTAATTGTATAGGACAATGGCACTTGCAAGTCAACTCTTTGCGCCCCTATTCCTATGGGTCGATAAAAGTTCGTATATTGCACATCTGCGGAATAAAACAGGTTTGGAATAAAAGATTCATTTGAGAAAAGATGCGTTTGCAATGTTGGTAACTGTTGTAATGTTTCATCATTATTGTCCAATGAACTATCAAGATAATATCGTGCATACATTCCCGCATACATTGATGGAGTTTTGTAAAAATAATTAATTTTTGATTCTATGTTCTTTTCAAGAGACTTTGTTTCATCAACCTCTTCAAGGTTTTTATATTCTATATCATTAAGCCAATGAAGATCTGCATACAAACCGTCTTGATGATCTTTTTTAGAAAATATGTTGTATCTAGTATAGTTTAAATCCGCACCAAAATGGCTATTATTTGTTAAATCATACCTATTGGAATACTGACCATTTTCTTTCATGTATCCTGCTTGAATACGCAAGATTGAATCATCAGAATCTGCCAATCTGTATTTAGCGTACATCCCCCATGCTCTTTTTGTTCGATATTGTGGTATCAGTTCTAAATCCCAGTTTTGCTGTGGTGCTATAAAAATAGGTTGAGCATAATAAAACCCTTCCGTACTAGAATACCCAAAAGTTGGCATCAAAAGACCAGTACGTCTTTTTTTATTGGTTGAAAAACCAAAATATGGAACGTATAAAATAGGAACATCGTTGATGTACAATCGGGTATTAAAAGTATCTATCCATTGATCTTTACTGTCGTAACTACCACTACTAAACTGTATGCTCCAGGCTGGATCAACACAATCACAACTTGAAACCGTTGAGCTTGTTAGGTCATAATGCTCATCAATTCCAATCAGTTTTTTTGAATTTATCCATATTCCACTTTGTTTTTGAACCGTAAATACAGGAGATTGTTCAATATTATTTGTATTAAGATTTACCATCGATTCATCACTTAGAAACTGCTCAATATTGTTTTTAAGAATATTAACATCCCCAAACAGTTGCAAATCACCTGTTTGATTATTATAAATTGCTTTTTTCGAAGTGATATAATATGTAGGTGAATAAATAACAACATCACCTACAGCCATTACAGTATTTCCACGCTTAACAACATTTTTTGCCAAAACATCAAATTGCTCCGCAAGCGTCACGGTTTGAGCATAAATCATTACACTTGACAAATACAGTAGAAATATTTTTTTAAGCATTAATCACCAAAGTTTTACCTATTTTATCATGAAACGTTTGTCGACCATCGGTAAAATATCCCATAATAAAACCAATATAAAAGAACATTTCACTTAAAATTCTCCCTAGAGATCTAAAGATTGCATTCATTAAGCTTACACGTCCAAAATGATCATAATCAACCACGCGTATTTTTGCAACCATCTTTCCAAGTGTCGCACCATAATACCAAACAAACAAAATTTGATAAACAATTTTCAATACAATTACAGGAACTGCGTATTCATTTAATAACGTTAACAATGCTATCACATCACCACCTGAACCTGAGATTGAATCCCAGAGGATAACAATTACCAATAAGGTGATCAGGAAATCATCAATTATAAATGCTTGCAAACGTGCTCGCATAGGAGCAAGTTCTAAATTATCACTATTTTCCATATTGCATTTTACTTTAGAGCTTGATAGGCAATATCAGATCGACATTTTTTTCCAGCAAAATGAACCTGTCCGCATAAAGCATACGCTCTATTTCGTGCTTGTAAAATTGAATCACCCAATCCTACACATACCAAAACACGTCCGCCCGTGGCAAATAGTTTTCCATCTTCAGCACTTACACCCGCATAAGAGATATGCGTGTTGTTGGCAATCTCTTCATCCACAATATCATCCACAATTATCTCCACAGCAGGACTGCTATTGTACGGATAATCACGACTTGCCATCACCACGCCTACGGCAAAATCTTTTTTGATTTTAATATCAAGCTTATCAAGTTGCCCCGTTGCTCCCTTGTAGAAAAGTTCACTTACGGGTGTTTCAAGAAGTGGCATAAGTATTTCACATTCAGGATCACCAAATCGAACATTGTATTCTAAGATAATTGGTTCATCATTTACTACCATAACACCTATAAATAAAACCCCTTCAAAAGGTGCGCCTTCAAGCTTCATCCCCTCAAGTGTTGGCTTAACAACACGCTCTTCTATCTTTTTATAAATTGTATCATTTACCAGTGGTGTTGGGGCATACGCACCCATTCCTCCAGTATTTGGACCAGTATCACCGTCCCCTATCCTTTTATGATCTTGAGCTGCTGGAAGAATTTTATAATTTTTCCCATCACAAATAGCAAAAACAGAAAGTTCATATCCGTCTAAAAATTCTTCGATGATAATTTCATTCCCGGCTTCACCAAAGCTTTTACCACTAAGCATCTGCGAGGCTGCTTTTTTAGCTTCATCATGACTTTGAGCAATAATCACCCCTTTGCCACCACATAAGCCATCTGCTTTTACAACTATAGGAGTATTCATGGTATCTATAAATTTAAATGCTGTACCAATATCCGATGTTTCTAAAAATGCAGCTGTTGGTATATTGTATTTTTTTAAAATATTTTTCATGTATACTTTTGAGCCTTCAAGTTGAGCTGCCGCCGCACTTGGTCCAAAAATAGTTAAATTGTTTTGCTTAAATATATCCACTACCCCATCAACTAAAGGAGCCTCTGGTCCTACAATTGTGAGTTCAATATTATTTGATTTTGCCCATGAAGCTAAATCGTTATAATCTTTAATATCAATATTTTCACCCAAAGATGAAGTTGCACCGTTTCCTGGGCAAAAAAATAAATTATGTTGATTTTCGTTAAAAATTGCTAGTCCAATAGAATATTCTCTACCGCCACTACCTAAAATAAGTATGTTCATACATTGACCTTTAAAATATTATTCAATAAAAAAGCCCAAATAGGCGTTAACCATCAAAATGGCCCACAAAAGCCAATAACTGCAAGGTCGAATTTGATTTTAGGAACTCTATCAGATGTAGTGTTGCACACCATCAAAATTACTAACCCACATAAATACAGTATCGGACCCTCAACAATGGAAATCTCGCTCTATTTAGACATGCCTTATTTTAACAAATATTTTATTGTATTTGTATTAAAACTAATATTTTAGTACGATTTCCAAGTACTTATTTTAGCACTAATTGCTAAAAGTGTTTTAGTATTTATTTGATGTTCATCTTTTAAAATATATTGCATGTATTTTACTTCAGAGGAGGTAAATCCCTTAGGATCTTTTTTACTAAAAACAGCAGCATTTGTTTCCAGATTTAAATCGATACGATCCACACCACCTTGAACATATTTAACAAAAAAAGCTAGGCAAAATTCACCGTTGTCTTTTTTTTCAATGGTTAAAAACACATGATCATCTAAAACCTCTTTATCAAAATCAACAATAAAACTTTTAAGTTGTGCTGCAGTGATGTACCCAATATAGAGTTTTCCAAAAATGTCAAAATATTGGTTCAATTTTTTTGTTTGAAAAAAACTTAAATTTACTGGTATTTTTGGCATTGATCGGCACTTTCTTAGAATCCAGCTAAGCGTATCAAAATAGTTAAATCGATACGGCACAATAGTGTCAATCTCCGCAAAGTTTTTTGATTTTATTTTTAAAAACTTCTCTTTTGCAGTGTTTTTTTTGTTGATAAGTTGATCCAACAATTGTGTTGGATCATAGTTTTTTGTTAGCCAAATAGTACAATACGATGGAAATACACGTACTCCTGTAGCTCCTTCACATAAAATAATAAGCGCTTTAACTTGAAGTTTTGGAAACAGCACTTCAAGCAATGCTTTTTTCTTTCGTAAACGCTTTCGAAGTCCAGTGGTGAGTTTAACAATTGTAGATTCAACAAAATACACCGCTTCGTTTGTAAAAAATAAGCCATCAAATTCATTTACATCTTTATATCCTGATTTGTACACTATTTGCGCATTACGATCAATCAATAAACCTTTTTTCAGATCAAGCTTTTTATTTTGATGTGGCCCTTTTAGGATAAACTTTGTGATGTATTCATTTTTTGCAGCATAACGTAATAGTCGTTCATACACAATATTTTCATATGCTTCACCAATAAAAGAGTTGTACGCACT
>JAYEFX010000119.1:0-2329 GCA_034658775.1 Campylobacterota bacterium | reverse complement strand
CAAGTTAATTGGCTATAATTTACCTGAGAATAAGCTCTTCAAACAATTCAAGTATCTCAAAGCATTTTATTTAAACTTGCAGACTCAACAGAAGAACCTGCTACAACCTCAGTTGCAACATTTCAAGAAAATTGAAAAATATCTAATGTAGAATTATAAACAGCAGTTACAATTCAATCTTGTAAAATATCTCAATCTTCAAGGCTTGTTGTTCATTGTTTCTTTTTTAATTCTTTTGGAGTAAGTCAATTTATTGCAAGTGTAGAAACTCAAGAATTTGCTACATCTGCCTTAAAATAAACTTTTAATCAATCTGTATAAGATGAAATTGCAGGAGTTAAAGAAATTGAATAGTCATCATTTCAAGTTGAAGATGCTCAATAAATTGTATTTCAAGCCTGATATTCAGCAGTGCTTAATTTTTCATTTACAACTTCCGAAAGGTTTTGAGTAAATCTTAATTGGAATAAATCTCAATCCTCAAATCAAGATGCTTCTTGTGTTTGAGTAGTTGCTAAGTCGTTAAAAGGTACTGCTTCAACAGCCCTTTCAATAGTAAAAGTATTATCAGATTTATTTGTAACTTTTACAATTTCTCTTTTTTGGACTATTCAAGAGGCATCTAATTGCTCAATTGTACAATTATAAGGAAATTCAGTTGGGAATAATCCTCATTTTTCATCTTTAATTGTTACAGAAGTTCAAGATGCTCATAAACCTCAAAGAATAATTCAATTTGCATTATTTGCTGTAATTAGGCTCATAATATTTTTTAATTATTTAATATTTCTCAGACAGAATTTATCTTGTCTAAATATAATTTACTTAAATTTGGTGCATAATCAATTTTTATAATTTGCACAATATTTATTTCGTAATTTATGTTTTTTACTTTTATTGTTTCTCATACATTTATATTTTCTAAAATATAATTTGTATTTATTTCTAGTTCAATTTGTTTTTTAGGGTTTTTGTATAATTCTAATTGCGACAAGGCGAAGTTTCTAGCTGTATCTTCTGCCTTAAACTCTCATTTTGCAAATTGCTTTTCAGAAATTCAATGAGAAGTTCTTGAGGCATTATCTTCTTCAACTACAGTTCATCAATCATAATCAACAATAATAACATTTTTAATATCTCAAGCATCAACATTTATTTCTAAATTTTGTACATCTTTTTTTGCAGTAAAAGAATGAATATTTGTATTTGGAATAGCTTTAAAATTTACAGTTCAGTCTGCTTTTACACAGAAATTAAAATTAGTTGTTTCTTGTACTTTTTGCATAGCCTTAAAACAAGTATCATATCAAAAATCTATATTTGAATTTACTCAAGTATTTTCTATTCAATCTTTATTTAACCAATTTCAAGGAAACACAGAATTAAAATAGTCTACAATACTTCTAAAAATAGCCCCTGCATCTTCATTTTTATTAAATATATAATCTACACCACTTTTAAAATAAAACCTCGTTAAAAGCGAAGATAAACCTCTGCAAGATAATTCTAATTTATTCTCACTAGATTTATAAATTCTGTTTATCTCTTCAATAATTCAAGTGTAAACTAATTTTCAATTTGGAAAGTTTTCATCGTATAAACTAATTTTCACAAAATCAGACTCAGTTATTTCATCATTGTTAAAATCTCTATTCAATAAAATAGAAATTTCTCATTGTCCTCAGTTAATATTTTCAGAAAAACTAACTCAACTTAAAACTTCATTTTCTCTAAGATTTGTTTTAAATGTTCAATCTTTTTGATAAACTTTTATTTGATATCTTTTTTGCATATTAAATTAAATAGTATTTATAAATAAAATTAAAATCTGCTGTGTAAGTTCAATTTATTTCAATTGTAGTATTATTAGACCCATTATCAAATTCTGGAAATACTCAATCAAAATCAAGTTCGGTTCAATTATGTTTTACAGTCATTTTTTGCCCGTCTATCACCAATAAATCTCAATCAGAAATTGACTGAGAAATTTCAATTCAAACTCATCTGACTTTTACCTTTATTGTATCAGTTCAAACAATATCTTCTTTAAATGCAATAATTACAAGAGGACTTGCAACCTTTCATTCGTTTCTAATATCTTCAACTCTTGTATTATCAGAAATTCATTCTAATAAAAATGCTTGTTGTTTATATTTAGAGAAAAAAGCATCTTGTGATTTAAAAGTAACTTCAAATTTAATATAAATATTATTTTTTACTCAAAAAGTTAAATCAGAAACTGTTGCTAAAACTTCTCTCAATTCTCATCCAACCTTCCATCTAAGGTATTTATTTTGCATTGACATTTGTAACTTAAATTCATCAATCA
>JAYEFX010000118.1:0-2337 GCA_034658775.1 Campylobacterota bacterium | reverse complement strand
CTCATTGGGAATTGGGTACAATAAAAAAATTATGCCCTTTGCACCAGGGTGTCAAGTCATAGGTACTGTTTTTAAAGATAAAAAAATAGAACAATTTCACAGTATGGCAATGGCAGGATGGGATCCCCACACAACGCAAAAGAAAAGCCGTACTTGTGTTGATTGTCATTTTAACCCTGCAACTTTAGGATTAGGTCGTGGAGGGCTTGATATCAAAGACAATAAGATTTTGTTTACCCCATTTTATAATTCAAAGAAAAGTGGCATGCCTTTTTCGTATCCAATAGATGGATTTGTGTCCGTTGAAGGGAAACAGTTTCAAAGTACATCTCGAAAAGAGGCTAGAGGATTTAAAAAAGAGGAATTAAATAAAATCGTTGAAGCGTATAAGTGCATCATTTGTCATGATACTTATGAGGATAAAATATATAAGAATTTTGAAAAATCAAAAGAACTTTTTTATGCTGGGAAAACACAATGTTTAAAATAGCTTTTTACCTTTTGGTATCGTTATTGATCTTAGATGCAAAACAAAACTGTATACAATGTCATCCAAGCGAAGCTAAAAAATGTGAAACCTCTAAACATACAACGTTAAAAAACGCCATCAATATCACAAGAGAAATTTGGGGTATAAAAAATAGTGATGTTACTTTACAAACAATTCCGCACTCACCACTTAAGATTAAAAAGCCTGCGGATTTGGTAGATGATTTTTTACGGCGAAAATGCTTAAAGTGTCATTTAGGTGTAAAAAGTAGTGGTGAACTAGGGATGAGGAGACAAAAAAATTGTTTGGCATGTCACTCTAAACACAATGATAAAGGCAAATGTCAAACTCAAAAAATTGATATGAATAAGTGTTTGAGTTGTCATAATAAGCAGTTTGTGGGTACGGACTATTTGGGACTTTTTCCTAAAGATCATCATCATAGTTTTAGAGCTCCTTTACAAAAAGACGGAAAGTATCCTTCTCAAAAGTATGGAATAGATCATCATGCTTTAAACCAAGACATACACTATGCTAAAGGGATGAGTTGCGTAGATTGTCACAACAATAACGATGGTAAAAACTGGGAAACAGGAGCTAAATGCGTAGAGTGTCACAGTAACTTAAGTCAAGAAAATCATCAAGATGATCATAAAAATATCTCATGCAGTGCTTGTCACAGTTCATGGAATATGAGCAGCTATGAGTTGTCTGTATTTAGAGATGATATGGCTGATTATGAAAAATGGAAAGAGTTACGCTTGCAAGAAGATGGGTATTTGACCAAGTTTTTAAATAAAGCCCTAAAGAGTGAAAAAGTACTCAAGCCAGTGATGCCTGATTGGGTTGATAGAAAGCTTAAAAAAGGGATATGGTACAGTGGATACAGATACAAACGATGGGAACATTTTGTACTTGGAAATAATGATAAAGGGAAAATAGAGATCTTGCGACCGATGTTTCAATATCGAATAAGTTACAGAGATAAAAATGGAAAAATGATACTTGATGATGTATCGCAGATTGATGGTAAAGCTATCGAAGCATGGGTGCCTTATGCCCCGCATACGATTGTCAAAAAAGCAAAAAGTTGCGAACAGTGTCATGAAAATCCATTGCAAAATCCAACTTTGAGTGATAATGTAATATTGGACTTGATGAAACCAAAAAACATTGTACATGGTTCACCCTTAACAAAAAAACAACTCAATAAATTAAATTCACAAAAATATAAAAAAATTAGGGCAAATTTATTGTTTGATTAATATTTCCCAAAAAAAGTAATAATTAAATCACATCAAATAATCCTTAGGCTGTACTTTTAGATAACTTAGATAAAGTTTTAGATATTATAAATACACTACTTGAAGAAAATATATAAAACAGTAATAGTTATTTAAAGGAGACAAGTATCTTAAAATCAAAAATACTACAAAAAAATGTTTTTTTATTTACAGTTCTATTTATTGGATATATTATATCTATTGGTATTTTTGCATTACCTAAGATAAATAGTACAGTTCAATCTTTAGAAAAAAAATCTGCTATAAAAGTGTTGGATAAAATAAGTACTATTTCTAAATATACAATTGAAGATTTGGAAACATTTAAAAAAAATTCTTTAAATAGATATAAAAATGAATTAAAAACTAAAGTAAATATTGTATGGAATTATATTGATACTAAATATAATCAAATAGATTCAAATAAAACTAGTGAAGAACTAAAAGATGAAGTTCTTAAAATGGTTCTAAAAATGAATACAAAAGATACTGTATTTGCTATTATTGACTATAACTCTATCATACTTTCACACCCTCTAGCGCAAGGGGTTGATGCCTCAAAAA
>JAYEFX010000117.1:0-2344 GCA_034658775.1 Campylobacterota bacterium | reverse complement strand
TAAAATTCAACAAATAAATCTCAATTTTACACTCAAAATCTAAATTTTAAAATTCCTTCCTCAAAGCATCAAAAAAAGCAAAAACTGCTTGCATCAAACCTCTATATTTAATATAATATGGATAGAAAAAAACAAAGAAAAAGGATTCACATTGAAAGCTAAACTCACCCGCGCACAGCGCAAACAAAATGAGAAAAAAGTAAAAATAAAAGAGCAAAGGAATGCCCAAATAAATGCCTGGTTTATGACCCCACTTGCACCCATGATCTGGTTGATATTTTCCAGCTCATACGGCATGTTTGATAGCCATCTGTTAGCATTAAGTATAACGGTATTTATTAGCTATATCGCGTACTGTATTTTTGTGTTTTTGAAAGAGAATTTAAAGGCATTGGTTAATGTTGTTATTGTGTGCTTGGATTGGTTTATTGTTGATATCTTTACCCATATGGGCAGCAGTGATTTTATCTTTATAAAATCATCATTAGCTGAAACACTTGTGTCCAATTCAATCCATGCTTTTATTTAATTATTTAAACGCAACAACGTATTCGTTTATGAAGATTAAACTGTGTTGTTTACTCTTCATTAGAATATGTAAATCATTAGGAGATAACCATGGCAAAAGACTACGATCAAATACTTACTAGACTCATCTCAATTCTAACCAAATTAAGCAATCATGAGTTGCCCAAATTGGACCAATTACGCCAGGAGTTTAATGTCAGTATTCGTACAGTGCAATACGATATTTATAACCGTTTAATATCTTTTCCCATTGAGAAAAACAGCTTAGGACAATTGCAGTTTATACCTGGCTTCTCTTTGGATAAAACCTTGCTTGAGAATGAAGAGATGATCATGGTCTCTCTTGCTCTTGAATCGTTTAATTCAATGGATGAATTTAAAAGCAGGAGCCAATCAATTTTGCAAAAACTTCTCTACCCAAACTTTAGTAATCCTTTTTACGTTAAAGGTGAGATCTTTGAACCAATAAATATGCGTTGCGAACTTGTTCAAACCATACAAACAGCAATCAACTCAAAGCAATATTTACACTTGCATTGCAACACTCAAACAAACATCACCGTACACCCCTATAAGATAGCCAACTATGATGGCTTTTGGTACTTGTTTGCAAAAGACACACAAGATGCTAAAATAAAAACATTTATGCTGCATAATATTGAAAAAGCACTACTGCTAAATGAACGATTCAGCAGTGATGAAAAACACATTAATCAAGTATTAAACCAAACCCATTCAGCTTGGTTTGATGATGGTGAAAACTTTGACGTAAGAATCAAAGTTAACGCAAATATAGCGCACTTTTTTAAACAAAAAATCTTTCTTCAGTCTCAAACAATAGTGGAGGAATATCCAGATGGATCACTGCTTGTATCTTTCGAAATAACACACGATGAAGATATCGATAATCTAATCAAGTCTTGGCTACCCGACATCAAAATCATTAGCCCAAAAAGATTACGCGATAAGGTTTACAATGAGTTAAAGATTTACCTTGATACGTACGATGAACAGTAAAGAGATAGCCTGATGAAAACTTCTTCTATGTTACTCATTATAATTGTATTTACACTATTTATATTGCCTATGGCACTTAATGAATTTTACATCTCTTCACTATTGATTTTTACGCTAGGAGTTTTATCTCTTGGGTATGCTTCAAATCATCCAATAATTACAAAATGGGTTGATAAGTTTATCTAAATAAAATCAAACGCAACAATGCCTTCGTATTGCATTGATATACTTCAATATAAGTGAGGTAAGGATAATGAATTCAAAGTGTATTGAAGATAAAAAAATATTTGGTATCTATTTGAGTCTAAGCGTGTCTATTTTGATCTTTGTTTCATTATTTGAAGTATTGGATCTCTTAGAGAAAAACAGATTAAAAAAGATGCTTGATGCCTTTAATCATAACCAACCATTAGTGTGCGGAGTAATGTCGTCAAAAATTATTGTAACTCAACAAAATGGTTGGAGATTAAAAGACGATACCTTGATCAAAGAGGATAATATTATTGATCTTAAATTTTGCAGCAAGAAGGACTAACATGTGTCGATTTTATTCTATGGCTAATCATCTGTTTGGAGCTATCTATTCTATGGCATTTATACTTTGTTTATTAACAATTGTTGCAGGGATTTTTGCTACGCTTATAAACCTCCTTTTTGGTTTGGATCCTTTTGGTCTTACAAAAATATCAGATGTTAAAATTGCGGAGATTATTTTTCTTAGTTTTATAGGTGTATTGGTGGGTATGAGTATTATGCCCATGGTCTTTAGGTATAAAGAAGATATTGGAAAGAAAAGGGG
>JAYEFX010000116.1:0-11692 GCA_034658775.1 Campylobacterota bacterium | reverse complement strand
CAAAAAATATTCTATAAAAAATATATAATTTTTCTTTTTTAGATATAATAAAACCATGAAAAGAGAAACACTCAACAAAAAAACGCAGATAAAACCACAAACCATCAAAGCGGGTCGATATAAAGAATCTGGAACGCCAACCAGACAATGGACTCAAGAGGAAAGAGATGAGCTCAATTCAGTGATACAAGACACCTACGATACCTTTATCACCGATGTCGCCAATGCCCGAAAACTTGATAAAAAAGATCATGAAGTTTTTGCTGATGCACATATCTTTACGGCTCGCCAAGCCAAAGAGGTACAACTCATTGATAAAGTCGCCACACTGTCTTATGCACAAAAACAACTTATAAAATTAAGCAAGGTAAGTGATCCTATTTGGAAAAAGCAAGATAAATTTGAAAAATTTATGGAGAAAGTGGTGCAAGAATCAGTAACACAGTTTTTGGTATTTTTTCAAGGGGGTTTAAAAGCGATCTAATCGCTTTTTACCTATCTGAAAATACGTTTCATGATCCCTTTATCACCAAGTCGAATAATCTCTTTTTCAAGTTGTTCAACTCTTTTGGCTTCATCTTTTGCTTTATCTTTCCAATATTCTAACTTTTGAGCAAAGGCATCAGCATCGCCTATATCGTCCAGTTTTTTAGAACAAATCTCTAAATCTTTTTCCAAATCATCAATTTTGACCTCATAATTCACTTTTTCTTGCATGAAGTCTTTTTCAGTCATTTGACTTTGCTTATCATTACGTGCTTTGAGAGTTTTTACTTGATGTTTAAGATCAACCAACTCTTTATTTAGTTTAAGCGTTTTTGTTGATTTATCTTCTAAATATTCTGCATTTTTACGATACCCGGCAACGTCGGTTGTTAATCGTTTATTTTCAACACTAAATTTTTCTGCATTGATTAAAATATTTTCTTTTTCAATGTGTGCTTTTTTAGCCAATTTTTGCAGATCTACCACACGAGAATTAAGCTCATTAATGATTACATTAAGTTCAGCCATACTCTCTTTCCCTTTAAGAAAAATCTCACCCTTATCTTTCATCAATGCTTTTTGAATATCACGTTTTTGATTCAGTTCCACCGTAATATCTCGTTGAACCCAAAAAGCACCAGAGATTTCACCTGCATCTGTAATAGTCGATATCACATAACACTCAACCGTGTAATCATCTTTAAATTTTGTCACACATTTAAGACGTCCTTGCCAAGGCTCATTCGTCTTAATATTTAAATATATTTTATCAAATACTGAGTCCAATACATCTTTATGATTAAGCTTTTGAATGGACTCGCCAACAAGATCATCACTGTCATAACCAGTTGTATCGCAAAAGTGTTGATTAACGTATTGGATTTTACCAAGTTTATCCGTTTTGATAACAATATTATTGGTATCAATCACATCTTTATACTTCTCCAACTCTTTAGTTTGTTGTTCAATCAGAAAGTTTTGATACAAGATATACGCAAGGTCGTTCATCACACTAAGAAGATTGCGAATATCAATCGGTTTGACAATATAATCGTACACACGCAATTTGATAGCATCGCTAAGATAGTTTGTATCCGAATATGCTGTAGCAAATATCACGGGTATCTTGGGAGAAAGTTTACGAATCTCTTTCATCATCTCGATACCATTCATACCAGGCATATTTATATCACTTAATATTACATCAATATTTTCTTGATTTTCTTGATAGACTTTAAGCCCATCATCACCATCAACAGCAGTATAAACCGTTTCAAAAAAATTACCCAAAAGCCCTGCTAATTCGTTTCGGATATTGTCATCATCCTCTACATAAAGTGCTCTTAAGCGTTTTAAGAGTTTTTTATCCACTGCCACTAAGCGTTCTTTTTATCATGTAAAGAAGATATTAGATCAATAAATTTTATAAAATCAAAAGGTTTGAACAGATAGTTCTGGACACCTAAATCTTTTGCTTTTTCAATAAAATCCGATTCGGTATGAGCAGACATAACAACAGTATCAATGTGGTCGTAATTCTGTATTTTATTGATCTCTTTAAGCATCTCAATACCTGTCATAATAGGCATATTGATATCCGTAACAATTATATCAATATCACTATTGTTTTTAAGGACATCCAATCCCTCTTCACCATTTTTGGCTAAAAGATAGTTTGCGCCAAGTTTATCTAAAGTATCCGTGATTATATGTAATAAATCAACTTCATCTTCGACAAACAGTAACTTTAAACTTTTTAGTTTTTCGATTTTATTTAACACAAATCTATCCTTACTTATGAGTCTTTGAGCTCTTCTTTATGTACGACCGCTTCTATATCCATTATAACCAACATTTGGTTGTTTTCCAAACGCACGTACCCTTTTAAATATTTTGCAGGAATTGCTGATCCCATCTCTGCAACAGGCGAGAGTGCTGTCATATCCAATTTTTGAACATCATCTACTTTATCCACAACCAAGCCAATCATCCGCTTATCTTCAGTAATAACCGCAATAACTGCTGTGTTTTCGTTGTATTCAATCTCACCTGTGTTAAATTTAATACGTGTATCCAAAATAGGCACCACTTCACCACGTAAATTAATCAACCCTTTAACCCACTGTGTAGTATTAGGTAAAGCTGTGATAATCTCAGGATAGGTTAAAATCTCTCGAATTTTGGGCAACTCGATAGCGTATCGCATCTTTCCTAGTTCAAATGTCATGTACTCTTTCATATTTTTATCAAATACTTCTTCTTCAGCTACTGCCATGCAATCTCCTCATATTGGTTATTATACTTAAAAAACAATTATACTATTGTTTTGCTACAAGTTCTTTGTATAAGGCTTCATGTTCCGCTATCTCAGCTTGCGATGGTTTTCGTCTACAACTCATGTAACCTTTTGATCCATCACAACTCTCAAATGGATACACCGTAGCATAAACCCAATAAAAACCACCATCTTTAGTAGCATTTTTTACGTATCCTGTCCATATCTCTCCACGTTGTACCGTTTCCCATAAATCTTTAAATGCTGCTTTAGGCATATCTCTATGCCGTACTGTATTATGGGGTTTACCCATTAATTCATCAAGCGTATACCCTGCAATTTTACAAAAATCTTCATTTGCAAAAAGTATATTTCCTTTTGCATCCGTTTCACTAACTAAGAATGCATATTCATCTAATACTATTTCACCTGCCATAATTTATCCTTAATTAAATTGTTTTGTTTGTGCATCAGCAACAAGATCGTTTGCCATGCTCAATGTTTGCGTTGCAATTTGAGCTACATTATTTGCTTCTGCTGCATTTTCTTGAGTAACGCGATCCAACATCGTAACAGCATCGTTAATTTGTTCAATACCCGTCATTTGCTCTTTAGATGCAGAACTTACATCTTCTATAATATGAATTGTTTCGGAGATATGCGTATTAAGGTCTTCATATCCTGTTATCATTTTATCTGAAATCTTTTTACCATTATTCGCTTTATCGTTTGCATTTTCAACAAGAGACTTAATCTCATTTGCAGCTTCTGCCGAACGAGCTGCAAGGTTTCGAACCTCTTGTGCAACTACGGCGAATCCTTTTCCTGCTTCCCCTGCTGTTGCAGCTTCAACGGCAGCATTTAAAGAAAGAATATTGGTTTGGAATGCAATTTGATCAATGATGGTAATCGCTTCATTAATAGCGCTGACTTGAGTATTAATCTCATCCATTGATGTGGCTGTTTGAGAAGCCAAACTTTGTCCATCGGTTACTGCTGACTTAACTGTTTGACCTAAGTTTGCCATTTTCACTGCATTTTCTGCATTGTTTCGTGTTATTGAGGTGATCTCCTCAACAGCTGCGGCTGTTTCTTCAAGTGAAGCAGCTTGTTCATTGGCTTTATGTGCCACATTTTTAACCGAATTATTCATGTTGGTTGAGTTTTGTTCTAGCGTTTGACCATTGTCTAAATTATTTCGAGCACTGCTACTCAAAGCATTTCCAAGCGTATTTACACTTTTTAAAACTTCAAGCATATCCCCTTTTATTCGTGGATCAATGTTAATAATCGTTCTAAAATCATCATGAGTATATGAGGTTAACACCTCACGTAACTCTTTCATATTCCCATCCATGGTTCCAATCATCTGATTCACTGTATTTCGAAGCGTTGTTACCATTGGATTTTTAGAGTGTGCATGAATTCTACAAGCATAGATACCCTGTTCAACTTTATCCGTGGTTAAAACAATCTCTCCAATAACTTTCATATCATCTTTTAAATTTTTATCCAACTCCTCAGCCGTATCATTTAATAAAGTGATTAATTGAGAAATTTCATCATTTCTATAAACATTTGCTTTTTGATATCGATTTACTTTCATCGAAGAAAAATCTAAGAAATTGATAAATTGTTCTCTAAATTTTACAATTCCAGCCGTCACTGTTTTTTTGACAATAAAATGTTGAATCAACAGTAATACTGCAATCATCGCCACCATAATCAATAACATCGTCCACACAATTTTTGTAGTATCACCGATACGTTCATTTACATGTTCAAGCTTATCACCAACAAGGTAAATACCAATTTGCTTCCCATCAAGATCAGTTATAGGAGATGATGTATAAAAATATTTATCATCAACATAATATCCATCAGTTTTTAACGCGGTAAAATCAACTTTAGATGCTCCATTTTTAAAAGATTTATCAATCACTTTTTGCGAGATATAATAGTTTTTTACTTTAAGCTCATCCGTGAGTGCATCACCACGTTTAAACTGTCCATCCATCAATACCAACAAATATTCATGATCGCGATGAAATGCTTTAACTACGGAGTTGTATCCTTGAATAAATTCAACCGATCCCAAATATTCATTGTTTACAGGATCAATAATAGGACTTAAACCTCGTATAACCAGACCTGCTCGTCCAATCTCTGTAGCACCCAATGCTTGTTTAGTTTGTTTAACCTTATTAACGGTTGCTCGAAAAGAGGTTAAATCATCACCAAACTTTGTAGGTTTCCAACTTCGTAAAAATGAATGTACATTTTTATCGTGTATGTGCACTTTAGTATTTTGAAACGGTGTTCCAGCTTTCATAGCGGATCCTAAATGCTGCATTGAATCAATTGCCATTGCTCGATTTGATGTTTTTAAAGCAGTAATCACATCTGAATTTTGTGCAATCGATACGGCATTAGAGACACCAACATCAAATTTTGCAGAGATTCTATCTTTTGCTGTCAAATTTAAATGGTGTTGTGTTGCAGCAAACACATCATGCTTAACACTACCAATCAAATAATACGCTACAGCTAACGCAATAATGAGAAAAACAACCGCAGCACCCAGCATATTTTTCCCTATTTGAACTCCTAGACTTTGATTTTTCATCTTTAATACTCCTAAAATAAATATTTGTTATATTTTATCAGTTCTAAGCTTAAGAAAATAGCATATATTGAAACTTAAAATAATTTTTTGGACAAAACCTTACAATACAATTGTAATTTACTGTTCTCGCAGCTAAATTGATCATCAATATCTAATTGTGAAATATCAATAATCTTATTATCTTGGGTTGTTTGTACGTATCCAATACTTGATTTTTTATCCGGATGATGGGCATGAAAACTTTGCATTAAAAGCTTTAATTCATTAGATTTTTTAACATGAAACGGATTGATGATATTTTTATAATGTTGTTGCAATTGCACAATCTCTTGCTGCATAAAAGAAAATTTAGCCTGCAGTGAGTGTTGATCGTATGATTTACATAGATGGTTAAGATTTTGTTGCTTTACGGATATAAGCGTTGAAAAATATTGCGCGTACGTTAAAGAGAGATTATCCAAATAAAAACGTAAATCATTGCAATCAGGTGTGCACAACTCTATAGCATTTGATGGTGTAGCCGCCCGCAGATCCGCGACAAAATCGCTGATAAGCAGATCACTTTCATGACCCACAGCTGAGATGATAGGTGTGTGTGCTTCAAAAATAGCTTCTGCGACACACTGCTCATTAAATGCCCACAAATCTTCTATACTACCACCACCACGACCAACGATCATCACATCAGCATGGAGCTGATCTGCTCTTTGTATACTGCTAACAATATCCTCTTTAGCGTTAGAACCCTGCACTAAAGTAGGTATCAAAATCATCTTGGCCAATGGCCAACGCTTGGATAAAACTTTTTTCATGTCTTCAATAGCTGCACCCGTATTGGAAGTAACCACTGCAATCTTTTTAGGATATTTTGGAAGTGTTTTTTTAAGACTGCTATCAAAATAGCCTTTAATTTGCAGTTTTGTTTTAAGTTGCTCATAAGCTAGGGCCAAAGTACCAATGCCACTGGGTTCAATCTTAGTGCATAAAAGCTGATAATTTCCTCGAGGAGCATACACCGTAATACTCCCAGAAATCACAATTTTTGCCCCCACTTCTAAACGAAACTTTAGATACTGCGCATTTCCACGAAACATCACGCATGAAACAGTTGAACTGGAATCTTTTATTGAAAAATAGATATGTCCCGAGTTATGATACGTAAGATTGGAGATCTCCCCTTCCACATACACAGTGCTAAACGTGGTTTCAAGTAAAGATTTAATTTGGGTATTAAGTGATGAAACACTAAGAGGAGTATTCAATTATATCTTTCGAGCAATAAATGTCGTACTCATATCCAAACTGTAGCCTTTGACAAAAATGGGTTCAAGACCAACCTCTTTAAGCTCTTCAATCATCTGCTTAGTTGTAATAAACGCTTCAATAGATTCAGGCAAATAGGTATAGGCTTCTTTATTTTTTGAAACCAACCCTCCAATATGAGGCATAAGATTGTTCATGTAAAATTTTGTTAGTTTTGCAGCAAAATCGTTTTTGTCATTTTTAGTAAACTCTAAAATAACGCATAAACCACCTTTTTTTAGTACGCGGGCAAACTCCTGTAAGCCCTCTTTACGCTGAACCACATTTCGAATACCGTACGAAATTGAGATAAAATCTGCACTTTCATCTTCTAGGGGCATATCTTGAGCACCTGCTTCAACAAAAGTACGATGGGGAATTTTTGTTTTTCCAACTTCCATCATACCCACACTTGGATCCACACCCACAATATCAGCTACTTCAATTCCTCTATCTTGGGCAACATTTTCCCAATCAATCATTAAATCTCCCGTACCACAAGCTACATCAACAATACGATCTATATGTTTTTTTCCATACGTTTCATAGGCCATGTTGCAGGCTTTTTTTCGCCATGTTCGATCAATCCCCATGCTTAATATTCGATTTGCCAAATCATATGTTTTGGCAATATCATTAAACATCGTAACAATATCTTCTTGTTTACTCAATCTTCTTCCTTCAAATTTTATACTATATATTTACCAATAACAATACCCACAATAAAGCCAATATTCAGCGCAATCATCACACTTAGAAAATTGATCTTTTTTTGTGCTTTAGGCAAGAGTTGCAAAATACGTTCTTGATACTGCAATGCGCTATTAAAATCTTGTGATGATTTATGGATATCCTCCATGGTGTGTTTTAATGTTAGTTCTGTTAATTCAATTTTATCGACAAGCTCTTTGGCTTGTTTAAAACTCATGTCACTCATTTTTTGATATCAATCCATTGGTCAAGATCATAAAATATTTGGTTCAAAGTACCTAGCACATAATCTTTTGCTTCAGTTTGTATACGTCTAAAAAAAAGATATTTTCGTGCACTATCCATATCTCCTAACTCTTTTGCTTGTATCGCTTTTCCTGCAAAGTCCGTATTGTTATACGCCATCTCCCATACGGTACTTCCAAGATATCGACTCATGGTGATCACTTTATCATTTTTTACAGGAAAGTATTTTGGATTGTTCACAAAATCACAAATTACAGAATTGCTGTCAAGATATTTATGTCCAAAAAAATTAATAAATTGCTCTTCAACATAATCTTGTTCCATGCTAATCGCACGATTCAGTGCAAAAATAATATTGTCTTCTGATTTATCTTCAATTTTTTTGATTTTTTTCATGGTTGCAATGGCGTTTTTACCATCAAGTTCCCCATCACCTAAAGGGATGATCCACTTAACATTGCCAAAGGATCCCACTTTTTTAATCTCATCCAACACCAACGCAGAAGTTTTATTTCCACCTACATCAACGATCACTTCGTGGTTATCATCCATCAAAATAAGTTCATCAAGTTCGGTAAGTTTATTGGTACCCAACATCCGTTTATTGACAATATTGGTTTGTGTAAAAGATTGAGAATCGTTGTTTTCATCATCAATCTCAATGTATGTAATTTTTTTTCCATGTTTTTTATATAAATATGGAGCAACAATCTGCATAGCAACCGTTGATTTTCCAACGCCACCTTTGGTTTGAGGAATGATAATCATGAAGTGTACCCCTTTTAAAGTTTAATTATTTTATCGTAATTTTCATTAAGAAAAAATTCTAACTATAATTACTGTCTCTCATGTTTATAAACTAACTGATCTGTATTCGATCTCTTCCATTTTCTTTGGCTTTATACAAGAGTTTATCTGCATCTTTTATGAGTATTTCCAAACTGCTTTTATCGCTTCGTTGACAAACCCCACCACTAAATGTGATGTGCAATTTATGCTCCTCATAAACAAATCGAGAACCACCTACAATATTTTTTACTTTTTGAGCATGATTATTGGCTTGATGCTTATCTTTATTTGGACATAATGCAACAAACTCTTCACCACCATATCGAGCAATATCTCCAAAATCTTTAAACTCTTTTCGTAAAAGCTTTGAAAAAGTTGATAAAACTTTATCTCCAGCATCATGTCCATAAGTATCGTTAACACTTTTAAAATGATCTAAATCAAAAAATATAACACTAAAATCTTCACTGTTTTGAATGTATTTTTTTTCAAGTTCTTTTAATTTTTCATCAAACGCTTTTCGTGTCATCGCTCCTGTTAAAAAGTCTGTATTGCTTTGCTCTTTGGCATCACTCAATTGTGATTCCAACATCTGTATACGCTTGTTGAGTAAATTCACTTTACTGTTCTCTTTGGATAAGATATCGGACAAGGAACTGGTTTCACTCTCAATAGCATCAGCAATGGATATAAATTGTTCCTTGAGTTCACCTAAAGAGTCATCATCTTCGTTCAGTTCCAATTGTTCTAACTCTTTTTTAATATTGGAAATATTAAAATTTCCATCTTTATTTGTGGTAATTGATCTATTTACAGAATCCGTAACATTGGCTAAAATAGAAGTGAGTTCTGAGGTTTTTGCAATAATTGCTTCTTTATCAATACGCTTTCGTTCATTAATCAATTCATAAATTTCATTATGCAAAGCATCATCAATTAACAATGCAGGATTTTGAGAAATTTTTTGCTCAAAATCATTGATATTTTGACTGTAAAAGCTACCAATAGAAGGCTCCATTGTCGTCTTTAGAACGTTAATGATACCAATTAGATCCGATACATCTGTCTGAGCATCAACACCCTCTAAACGCTGGGTTAAATACTCAAGCAACATATCCATATTATCAATATTAAGCTCTTTTAGTTTTGTTCTGTTTTTATACGAAAGCGTTTCTTTAATCAATGTAATGGAGTTGCACTCTTCCATGTACATTCCTAATTTTTTTGCTTCTTGACAAAAAAATTTTCTGTACATATCAGGAGTAACTGGAATTTGCTCTTTATTAAGTTGAATAAAGACATTTTTTATGATATCTGTTATCATTAATAACCTTTTAAATTTTTAGATTATTAATTTTATTATAATGTAACTAAATTATAACTTTTTACAACAATAACTTATTCAATAAATGCTTTAGTGATACTTTTATCTGTATTATCACTGTAATACTTGATCTTAAACGCATCCCTAGCAGCACCATCATCAATATCCATCACCATCATTTGCATGATCGCTTTGCAGTTGTTGGGAATCTCAAAATGCCCCCCTAAACTTGTCGTTGCCTTAGCAATAGGAATTTTAGCATCCATCCCAATAACATTGTCGCGGCACCCTGTTAATCCAATATCCGTAAGATAACACGTCCCTTCATCTATGTGTAAATCATCCGTTCCGATGTGTGTATGTGTTCCACATATACCACTTACACGACCCTTAAACATCATGTGCATAATACGCTTTTCACTCGTTGCTTCGGCATGGAAATCAATAAAAATATTTTTGATGCCTTGGTCGTGCAGTTGATCTACAACAGTTTGCGCCCAATTAAAAGGATTTTCAACACTTGGCATGGTAAATACACCCATGAGGTTTAAAATAGCCAATGATTCCCCATTGATGTCCAATATTTTAAGTCCACTTCCAGGAACACCTTTGGGATAATTATCCGGTCGCAATACATAATTGGTCTCAAGAAGTGCTAACATATCATGCTTCTTATCAAAAGAATGGTTACCACCTGTGATGATATCAATACCTGATTTAAGTAATTCTTGAGAGTTTTTTACGGTTAGTCCAAAGCCATGACTGGCATTTTCACCATTGGCAATAACACAGTCAATGCCAAACTCTTTTCGTGCGTCATTAAGATAGTGTTGCACCATTTTTCGTCCTGGTCGTCCAACGATATCCCCTATAAAAGCTATTCTCACTTCTGTCCTATGTATTTAAATAATTTAAAATTCGTTTATTGTTTTTGCTTAATGCATTACTGACTTCAAGCATTTTGGCTTGCATTTTTGGATGATACTCATCTTGCAGTGATTCTTTAAGAAAACTGGTATATTTTATATTGTTTCTTAAGATATTAATCAACTCATCTTTTGTTTGAATATTAAGATTTTCAATATTTTGTTGCAGTTCATGCAAAGGGCTTAGTGTTGCATAAATTTTATCTAAGAGATCTTCTGTTTTTATGGGCTTAGAAAAAAAGTCAACAATACCTAACTCAAATGCTTTTCGCTCAACAAATTTATCTTTAGACATTACCACTATTGGAATATGCAACCACCTATGATCCAAATTGATCAAATCAATAAAGCGTTCACAATTCATACTTTGAATATCAAAATCGACAATAATCATATCCATCTCATGATTGGATAATACTTGATATGCTAACTCGTCATCATGTGCAGAAAATGCCGTGACAACTTCTCCATCTTTTAATTGACCCTCAAGATCAAATCCTATCATATCAAACGTAAAACTATCATCTTCACTTATAAATAAAATATTTACACTCATCTTATACTCTTTGCGTTTATTTTTCTTTTCTAAGACCATTATACACTATAAAAGATTTAATTATTATTTCGTTCTTGCTTAGTTTTATAAATATTGCGTATCATCAAAGCACTAAAAGTTATCCCAAGGATAAGATTTATGATCATGGAGCTTGTATTTGCATCCACATATGAAAAATATGCCAATGTAAAACAGATCATGGCTATAACTAAACACATTTTGATATCCCCTTAGCACATACGTATGCACTGCTAAATGCCCACTGAAAATTGTATCCACCCAACTCCCCTGTCACATCCAAAACTTCACCCACAAAATACAAATTTTTTTGCCGTTGACTTTGCATGGTATAAGAGTCAATCTGCTGTGTAGAAACTCCACCTTTAGTCACTTCTGCTTTTGTATAACCAAAATTTCCAGCAGGTGCAAAACAATAATTGCGCAGTTCTTC
>JAYEFX010000115.1:0-11728 GCA_034658775.1 Campylobacterota bacterium | reverse complement strand
AGGGGGAATACTACTTACGTCAAATAATGGGAAGTGTAAACTACAATACGGGGAGTGATTTTATTGATTTTTTACATGGTTTTTTAAACTACCAAGTGGAGCATCATCTTTTCCCCGATAAACCGCACAGTTTTTATCAAAAAATGCAACCTATTGTTAAAGATATTTGCAAAAAACATAATTTAGAATATCGGCAAGATTCCGTTTTTAAACGAATTGGTATGACTGTAGAGTTGATGGTTGGGAAAACCAAGTTATTGACCATTGAGGGGATATAAAGCATTTTTAAAGTATTATCTCATAAATTAACACAATGAGAAGAATAGATGGTTACATTAAAAGAGATTCAAAAAGCTAAAGATAAAGTGTCCCAAGTTGCCTACGCAACACCTTTAACTTTAGCTCCTGTATTAAGTAAAAAATATGATAGTGAAATCTATCTAAAAAAAGAAAATCTTCAAGTTACTGGAAGCTTTAAGCTTCGAGGAGCCTTCAACAAAATTGCCAATCTTAATGAAACCCAGAAAGCAAAAGGTGTGGTAGCATCCAGTGCAGGAAATCATGCGCAAGGCTTAGCTTACGCTGCACAGTATTTCAATGTCGATGCAATCATTTTCATGCCCGAAGCCACGCCTCTGACAAAAGTAAGTGGTGTAAAATATTATGGGGCTCAAGTTATCCTTCAAGGTGCAAATTATGATGAAGCGTATGTTGCGGCTTTAGAGTATTCAAAAAAACAGCAAAAAACATTTATTCACCCTTTTGCAGATGATCATGTAATAGCTGGTCAAGGAACCATTGCCTTAGAGATTTTGGATCAAATGGACCCCCCTGATATTATTGTCGTTCCTATTGGTGGAGGTGGACTCATCACAGGAATTGCCACGGTATTTAAAGCAGTGAGTCCAACAACAAAAATTATAGGAGTGGTAAGCACAGGAGCCAACGCGATGAAAGAATCGTACGATGCTCAAACACCCATTGATTCACTTAGTGTAAAAACCATTGCGGATGGGATTGCTGTGCGAGACGTTACGCCTAAGATGTTGGATTATGTTCTTGATTTGGTTGATGAAGTGATTGAAGTTGAAGATAAAGAGGTTGCCAATGCTATTTTATTTTTACTTGAACGTCAAAAACTTGTAGTAGAAGGTGCAGGGGCTATTGGTTTGGCTGCAATTATGCACAATAAAATTGATGTGAAAAATAAAAAAGTTGTTGTTCCATTAAGTGGTGGAAATATTGATGTTACAATGCTTTCATTGATTATTGAAAAAGGTTTAGTCAAATCAAGTCGTAAGATGAATTTAATCGTAACCCTCATTGACAAACCAGGAAGCTTGATGAATCTTACAAATATTTTCAATGAATGTGACGCGAACATTGTCCAAATAGATTATGATAGGAACTCTGTAAAACTTGATTTTGGTGAAGCGCATGTAATTATAGCACTTGAAACCAAAGGGGAAGAGCATCAGCAACTTATTGAAAATACGTTACAAGAATACGGCTACAAATTTAAACAACTGTAGTTTTATCTTCTTTTTATGGTTAAAGTTATATAATACCAAACAATTTTAAACATAACAAAAGAAAAAGTTATAAATATAAAGGAAGAAAATGGAAGGTAGATTATTTACATTCTTAGGTGCTATTGGTGGACATGAACAGATGTGGATCATATTGTCACACTTAGTTTTAACTGTAGCAATCGTATTTTTTGTAGCAAGAATGGCAACAAAACGAGTTCAATTGGTACCAACAGGTACACAAAATGTAATGGAAACATATATCCAAGGTGTTGTATCTATGGGTGCAGATACAATGGGGGAAGAAAATTCACGAAGATTTTTACCTTTAATTGGTGCATTGGGTATGGTAATCTTTATCTCAAATATGATGGGTGTTATTCCAGGATTTGAATCCGTTACAGGTAACATCAACTTTACATTATCTCTTGCATTAATTGTATTTGTATATTACAACTATCTGGGGATTAAGAAAAATGGAGCAGCTAAGTACTTTGGTCACTTTATGGGTCCAGTTCCTGCACTTGCTCCATTGATGTTTCCAATTGAGATCATCTCGCATATCTCACGAATCATCTCATTATCATTCAGACTTTTTGGTTCTGTAAAAGGTGATGATATGTTCTTAATGGTACTTCTTATGTTGGTGCCTTGGATCTTACCATTGCCAGGATTTTTCTTATTAACTGCATTTGGTTTTTTACAATCATTTATCTTTATGATTTTGACGTATGTGTATATCGCTGGGTCAATCATGATGGAAGATGATCACTAATCATTTTTATGAAATGTGATTTAAAAAGGGCTTTTATCGGCCCTTTTTTTATGCCTAAAAAATGAAAAAATTTAATCGTTATCTTATTACTGATCCAAAATATTATGGAGAGGACGTTGAACAATTTAGCATTTCACTGAAAAAATCACTTCAATCACATCACGTTGATATGGTTTGCTTTAGAGATAAAACATCTTCCAATACACACAAGCTCGCGCATAGCTGTGTATCCATCTGTAAAGAAACAAAGATTCAACACATATTAATCAATGGCAATATTGCATTGGCAAAAGAACTCGATGCTACAGGTGTACATCTTACCTCCATGCAGTTTGATGAGATTGCAAGAGCTAAACAAGAGGGTTTATTCACCATTATATCTTGCCATACCCATGATGAGATAGATCAAGCACAAAAAATGGGTGCCAATGCCGTAACCTTTTCCCCTATCTATTCAAGCCCCAATAAAGGGATTCCAAAAGGGATTGAACAGCTGAAAGATCTGGTTGGAAAATACAGCATACCCATCATTGCCTTAGGTGGCATTACCACAAAACAACAGGTTGATAAAATCCAATACACACAATGTGCTGGATTTGCTTCAATACGTTATTTTACCCATTAAAAGGAGTTTTACATGCATCAAAAAATTATTCTTATCGTTTTATTTTTATTCATGAACAGTAGCTTGATTCAAGCCAAAGAATATGCCACTTCTGGCGCAATTAAAAAAATACAAAAAGAGTATGGGGGCAGATCTGGTGAGCGACTTTCAAATTGGAACAAAGTGATGAAAAACGCTAAAAATGATTCACCTCTTGCGCAAGCTAGAAAAATCGATAAATATTTTAATCAATACAGAGGGAAAAGTGACGCTACGATTAAAAATGTTAAATATGCAGTAGATACGTGGCGTACCTTTAGAAACTTTATGGGGCAACTCGGAGGTGATTGTGAAGATTATGTTTTATCCAAATATTATTCCCTTGTAAAATTGGGGGTGCCAAAAAGAAAACTCCAAATTTGGACAGGATGGAGCAATATTGGCAGAGGTGGAAGACATGCTGTTTTAGCCTATTTTGTTGATGGTAAAGATCCCATTATTTTAGATAATCTTACCCGATATGCCCAGCGTTTTTCAAAACGTAAAAGCTTCACTCCATACGTTTATTTCAATGAGCTTAAATATGGAAAATTTGATGGCCCAAAAAAGGCAACGGATGATTTAGCCATACACCGCTATCATACTTTTCAACATTGGATTATGAGAAATAACAAAGATTCCCTTTAATATTAATTTTTCTAAGTAGAATTTATGTATAATAGTTAGTCTTATGATAATAAATTATAATAAAGGGATTACTTGAAAAAAAATACACTCATATTGATTATTTCATTATGCTTTTTTTCTAATTCTTACGCAACTTCATTAAAAGAAGAGATTGCTAAACTACTTGAGACTAATCCTATTGTTCTTGAGCGATTAAGCAACTACAAACAATCCACTCAAGACTTAAAAATTGCCAACGCCCGAAATCTTCCAACGCTGGATCTGCATTCAAGCATTGGTTATGAAGCAACCGATACGAATAATTTCACATTTGCTAATCGAACTTCACTGGCATACTATGAAACCTCATTGGTATTTATGCAAAATATTTTTGATGGCTATGCCACAATGCATGAGATCGATTACCAAAAAGCACGAATTTTAGCTTCGTCATATAACTTTGTACAAAAATCCAATCAATTGGCATTTGAGATGACTTATGCTTACATCAATCTGCTTAAACAAAAAGAGTTGCTTGAAGTGGCTAAAGAAAATGTACTGATTAATGCCGATATTTTATCCAAAGTACAAGCTTTATACCAATCAGGACTGACAAAACGTTCAGAGATGCAAAAAATAGAATCCTCTTTATCTTTATCCAAATCCAATCTTGTGGTTCAGCAAAACAATCTTTTAGATGCTTCTTTTCAATATCACAAACTCTTAGGAAATAAACCCAATTTAAAATTGATTAAAAAACCAACACTCACAACAGCACTTCCAAAATCACTCCAAAGTGCACTTGATTATACCTTGAGTAAAAATCCAGCACTTCAAGTTGTGGCATACAACATCAAAGCTGCAAAATCTCTGTACAAACAAAATGACAGCAGCATGTACCCAAAAATAGATTTTAAAATTTCACAAGATCTGGATAAAAATGTCAATGGTATTCAAAATGATCGAAACAATTTTAGAGCAGGACTTATCTTAAGCTATAACTTGTACAAAGGTGGAGTAGATGAAGCCAATACTCAAAAGCATATCTCTAAAATCAATCAAGAGATTTACGTCAAAAGAGACTTGAAACGACAACTTACTGAAGATATCAATCTGTCTTGGGGTGCAAACGTGATGTTGTACAAGCAGCTCAAAGAGCTGTACGTATACAAAGACTTTAGTGAAAGTACTTTAAGTTTATACCAAGAGGAGTACAATTTAGGTCGTCGCTCGCTGCTTGATCTTCTCTCCACACAAAATGATTTAATCAATGCAAAATCGCAAATTATCAAAACTACGTATGATTTTTTATTTTCTAAATACAGAGTGCTTAATGCTATGGGCATTATGGTTCCAAGTATTTTAGGAAAAGAATATACCTACGCTTCTAAAGTTGGTTTAGACGAAAACTCCATTGCGTATGTTGATGAAAAACTGCTTGAAGAGAAACCATCTTCTTCAACACCACTTAAAAATTCACCTCTTAAAAAATGCAAAGAGGGATCATTGGAAGATGTGCTTCTTGATACGTGTAAACCAAAACAGATGCACGAACCTATTGAAAAACGTATACCTAAACCAAAACCTAGCATCAAGAAAAAAATATACGTGCAAAAAGCACCACCAAGTCCAGTTATTACTGAAACTCAAAAAATAGAAAAACTCTTTAAATCCGTTCAAAAAAAACAGATCACAACATCTCAACACAGTTATGTTGTAGGAAACTATCGATATCTACAAGGTGCCCAAAAAACAGCAAAACTATTTTCATCCTACGACACTCAAATCAAAACCAAAGGATCGTATCACAAAGTATACGTTTACACGGATGCCTCCAATGATTTTAGAGATGATTTAAAAGCAATTCGGAAAATTGTACCCGATGCTTGGTACGCACGAACAATTAAACGTAATGCGACAATTGATTCAAGCAAAGCTGTAGTTGTCACAAAACCTGCTCTAAAAGTGATCAGCAAACCTATTAAAACAGTCCCTACTAAAAAACCTAAAGTTGCAAAAGCAGCCCCAAAAGCACCCACAAAATTTCATCGATTTATGGTTGGAAGTTTTGAAAACCTGCAAGAAGCACAAGCGTATGTAAAAAAGTTTTCAGGATACAAAAGCAAAGTTGTGAACATGACCTATTATTATGAAGTTTATTTATACACTACTACATCCAAACATTACACTGTTGAGTTATCAAAATTGAGTTCTGTGAATCAAGATACTTGGTACAATGGAATCTATGCGTACAAGCAATAAGACATAGGTGAATTGATGAAAAGTCTTAATCTAACGTCTCTTTTAGATGGCTTGGTTCTATACACCAAAATCTATGATAAACCACACAGTATCATTGAGCTAACAGCTGGCTTACCAATACAACCAAATCTTGATCAAGCTGAACTTTTCTCCATCAATGAGTCAAAATCACTTTTTTCACGTGCAGCAAACAATGCAAATCTTGATGTTAAATTGATCAAAAAAGATCTTAAAGATATCTCTACGTTACACCTACCGCTTATGCTTTTATTGGCTAACGATACGGTATGTATCTTAGAATCAATAGATCGCAAAAAAAAGGTTGCCAAACTTATCACCTGCGAAAAAGAATACATCTACGATAAGCAAATTTCACTAGATGAACTTGATGCTTTGTATCTGGGTTTTGCCTATTTGATAAAAAAACAGTTTGACTATTCACAGCGAGGACTTAAAAGTTTATCTTACAGTGTGAAGCACTGGTTTTGGGACACCCTTAAACTCTCTCGTGGAATCTATTTTGAAGTGATTCTTGCCTCTTTTTTAATCAATCTATTTGTGTTGGCCACGCCTCTATTTACCATGAGTGTCTACGACAGGGTGATCCCCACCAACAGCATTGAAACCCTCTATGTTTTTGCTGGTGGCGTGATTTTTATTTATTGTTTGGACCTCTTACTAAAATACATACGAACTCTTTTTTTAGAAACGGCTGCAAAAAAATCCGATATTATTTTATCGTCCATTATCTTTGAAAAAATAATGGACATCAAACTTGAACATCTACCTAGTAGCGTAGGCTCTTTTGCCGCAAACATCAAAGAGTTTGATCATGTACGCTCTTTTTTAACCAACGCTACGTTAGTGACAATTATAGATCTGCCTTTTGCATTAGGATTTTTATTTTTGATCTATTACATTGGGGGGAATATTGTTTTTATTCCTATCTTTACGCTTATCATTTTATTTATTTTTGCATTGATTATCAAAGGCCCTATTCAGCGCTCCGTCGAAGCGATGCATCAAATTGGTGCAAAAAAGAATTCGATTTTGATCGAATCGTTACAAAATATTGAGACACTAAAATCTCTTGGGCAATCTGGTCATATGCAATGGTCTTGGGAAGAAACATCTGCTCAATTGGCACAAAAGGGACTAAAATCAAAAATGCTCAGTGCTGCTGTTCCAAATATTACTGCATTTTTTATCCAGCTTAATACTATTTTGATCGTTTTTACTGGTGTATTTATGATTCAAGATTTTGAACTCACCATGGGGGGATTGATTGCGGTTATGATTATTGCTTCACGCGTTGTTTCCCCTATGGGTCAAGCTGTATCTCTGATCACCCAATACCAAGATACCAAAACGTCCTATACGATACTTAATGAATTGATTAATTTACCTAAAGACTGCCCTAAAGATAAAAAATTCATCACGAAAGAGACATTTAACGGGGTTATTCAATTTCAAAATGTGAGTTTTTCTTATCCAGATTCTACCATTTCGGCACTTGATGATGTCTCTTTTACCATTGCTTCGGGTGAAAAAGTTGCATTAATTGGTCGAATGGGATCTGGAAAAAGTACCATTGCTAAATTACTTCTAAAACTCTATAAGCCAAGTAGCGGTAAAATTTTAATTGATGGGGTGGATATCAATCAAATCCACCCAACCCAATTGCGTCAAGCTATTGGTTACGTAGCTCAAGATATTGGTTTATTTGCTGGAAGTATCAAAGATAATATCACCTACACCCAAGCCAATTGCAGCGATGAAGAGCTGCTTAATGCGGCAAAAATATCTGGAGCACATGAGTTTATTCAAAAGCATCCTTTAGGCTTTGAGATGCCTATAGCAGAAAAAGGGATGGGAGTATCGGGCGGACAAAAACAAAGTATCGCCATTGCGCGTGCATTTTTAAGGCCCACTGCTTTTAAACTTTTAGACGAACCAAGCAATGCCATGGATCAATTAAGTGAAGAAAGGCTCATCGAATCTTTTAGTAAAAACCTAAAAGACTCCACCACACTTATGGTAACACAAAAGATGAACATGCTAAAAATTGTTGATCGAATCATTGTTTTACAAGAGGGAAAAATATATCTGGACAACTCCAAACAAAATGTTTTAGCACAGTTGCAAGGGGGAACGCATGGCTAAAAAGTTTTCACCTGCAGATTATGCTTTTATGAAAAGTTTAAGTTCAGCTGTCCTTGAAAAAACACCTACAAGGTTTCGTTATATTTTATACGTGTGCATACTTTTTGTAGCAGGATTTATCTATTGGGCAAACATTGCCAATGTTGATGAGATTGTACGCGGTAGTGGAGAGGTGATCCCCAGCGCTCAAAATAAAGTGGTGCAAAATCTTGAAGGGGGTATTGTAAAAGATATTTTGGTCAAAACTGGTGATAATGTAACTCTTGGACAAACTTTACTAACGATCAACAATACGCAATCCACCTCCACTTTAAAATCAAGCAAGCTCAAAGAGGATGAATTGTTTATCTCCATTTTACGTCTAAATGCACAAGCAAAAGGGGATAAACTTAGCATTGATACTTCAGTTGAAAAGAAATATCCACATCTAGCACAAGCACAAAAAAGTTTGTACGAGAGTAATCTTTTACAACTTAATTCACAAAAATCTATTTTAAGATCTCAAATAAAGCAAAAACAAAATGAACTTAAACAGATTAAAAATCGTATTCGTGATTTGGGCTCAAACTTATTTTTAATCAATAAAGAGATAAAAATGACCGCTCCAATGGTTGAGCGAGGGATCAAATCAAAAGTAGATTTTCTTCAGCTAAAAAGAGAAAAAAATTCTGTTGTTCAAGAGTACAACTCCAACAAAAACACCCTGCCAATCATCCAATCAAGCATTGAAGAAAATCGTAATAAAATAAAAGAGATTGATTTACGTTTTCAAAATCAGTCCCGCGAAAAGCTCAATGAATTTACCGTGCAATTACAACGCTTGCAAGCCCAATCAAGTGCCATAAGCGATCAAGTAGATCGTACGGTGGTTGCCTCTCCTATCAATGGGATTGTTCAAACTATTTTTATCAACACCATAGGTGGAGTGATTAAACCAGGTGAGCCTTTAGTAGAAATTGTACCTTCAGATGATACACTATCAATAGAGATAAAAATAAGTCCAGCAGATATTGCTTTTATCTATAAAGGTCAAAACGCAAAAGTGCAAGTTTCTGCCTATGACTTTGCTCTGTTTGGATCACTGGATGCTAAAGTGACCAAAATCTCTGCAGACAGTTCGGCAAACGATAAAGGTGAACGGTTCTATACCGTGCACCTTCAGGCCAGTCAGAATTTTTTATTTAAAGACTACGTGCGCTATAAGATTTTACCAGGGATGATGGTCAATGCACATATTATTACGGGTAAAAAATCAATTATGGATTACATACTCAAACCTATATTGAAAACAAAACAATATATGTTTACACAGCAGTAAAGGGGGTTTAGGTGTTAGATTTTATTGGAATAGTTCGACAAATCACCGGAATCTTTTTTGCTGTTGATAAAAATGGAGATGTTCGTCAAATCCAAGCAGGAGATAAAATCTATGCTGGAGAAAAAGTGGTTGGAGATCAGTTTAATCATAGCAGTGATTACATCATTATCACTACAAAAAATGCCCAATACGATACTAAAATCATGGGAAGCAATGAGTATGTATTTCATACTCAAGATGTGCAAACAATGCTTAGTGTATACGATGTACCCATTTTACTTGAAGAGAATATTTTAGATCTGCAACAAGTGCAACAAACCAGTCAAGAAGAGCTTATTCCTCTTGAGCTTGAACCTGATTTTTCACATGTTTCTACTTTTGTACCTCCATCTTCACGAGAAAACGAACCCAGCCATATCTATGAAGATCAATCCGTATTTATACACCCAACACAAAATGAACAAAGTACTAAAGAATACGTACCACTAGAGGATCGATTTGAAGTTGACCCAAGGGTACACATAGAACAACCTCATCTAAATATTGACCCCTATAGCTCAAAAAGTGCAGATGATTACATCCCCAATGATGTTCCTACCGCACATGATGACACAATAAGTACCTATGAAGATATTGCTAATAGCACCATTCAATCGTCCGTATTAAACAACGATGATATGGGGATGGATTACAATGCAAATCCCATTGTAGCTCTTAAGGGTGCAACAAAAACCAACAATGCCTTTAGTCTCATTTCAGAGCATGGAACATTGGTACTTAATATCAACGGATCCTATACGTACACTCTGGACAATGAAAAAGATGAAATTCAAGCACTCAATAATGATGAGTTTTTAGAAGAAATTTTTACGTATACCATAGAAGACTTCAATGGGGATCAAGACACCGCCACACTTACAATTCGTATCAATGCCAATGACAATGACCTTCCTACACTTGATGTAGAGGCAAACAGTGTTCATGAGGCTGGTTTAGCATCTGGTTCACTGGCCAATGGCAGTCATATCACCAATGGAACGTTTACTTTTTCGGCAATTGATGGACTTGAAAAGGTAACGGTTAATGGTATTGACATCAGCTCAAATACACTCTCAATCACCCCTTTAGGAAATCAAATTGAAATTACATCATTTGATTTATCTTTAGGTACGGCTTCATATACCTACACCCTACTATCCAACGAAACTCATCCACTGGGTAATGCTGATCTAATTGATAATATTGAGATTAAAGTTTACGATACCGACTATGATTCGGATGTTACGACACAAAACCTTGCTATTAGTATTGTGGATGATGTACCAACGGCTATTGATGATCCAGGTCTAGGTGCTCATGAAGGGGGAAGTTCATTTGGTATCAATCTCATTCATAATATGTGGGGTGATGATATTGAAGGTGCGGATGGCGCACGTATTTTAAATTTTACAACCGCTGATGGACAAACAGCAAATGCGGGAGAGACCATTACTATTGCAACGGGAAGCTTAAGCGTTAACAGTGCTGGGGATTGGGTATTTAATCCCATTGATACCTCTTATGATCATGATAATAATGATCCCAACTTAGCAAACTTTAGCTACACCCTTATTGATGGTGATGGTGACACAAGTATAGGGCACCAAAATGTGATGCTCTTTGATAGTAATTCAAAAATCAATGTAAATTCACAAACTGTCACGGAGAGTAATTTAGCCAATGGAACCAATCCCGATAATGCATTATTGTCCATTACACATAATTTAAACATTCAAAACAACGGTGGTATTTTAAATCAAAATCCTGCAATTATCGATCCTATCAATGATGTGTATTTTACTGCTACTACACTTACTCAATTAAGTGCATTGAACTTAAATGCGCTTAATTTACCCCTAAGCTATGCATTAAGCAATGATAACCACACACTAAAAGCCACCACAGCAGATCAAGATATATTTACCTTAGTATTGAATAATCCAAATGATGCTACAGGGGCTACACAAAGCTATACCTTTACGCTGCACAATGCGATCGATCATACGATTAGCGACCCCACCTTTCAAGAGTTTAACTTTTCCATTACCGTTGAAGATATTGATTCTACTTTAGCATCGAGCAATTCTGAAAGTACCACCTACATTAATGTTGTCATTTCAGATGATGCCCCTACTGCTGTTGACGATCCAGCACAAACACTTGAAGAGGGAGTGGAAGTTGTATCAGGAAATGTACGTAACAATGACAGTTTTGATAGTGATACGGTATTGCATGATTTCACTTACACTGCAGATGATAGCACAACGCAAAGCAAAACTTTTAGTGATATTGATACCTCTTTTACGGTTAGTACCCCAACAGGAGAGCTGATCATTCAAAATAATGGAGATTGGAGCTTTACTTCTCTTGCC
>JAYEFX010000114.1:0-2356 GCA_034658775.1 Campylobacterota bacterium | reverse complement strand
AAACAGCATCTAAAAAATTGTATTCTATAAATGATGTTAAACTTATTGCCTTTACTCATTACCTAGCAAGTGTAAAAAAAATAAATGCAAATGGTATAAGATACATTTTAGAGATGTTAGAAAATAACATGGATGAGAAAAATAAAACTGAATTTTTAGATACAGTTGAGCAAAACATGGAAAAATTATCAGGTATTGATGTTACGGATGTTGAAGTTATATAATACTTTTAGCTTATGGTAACCAAAAAAGGGATAACTAAATACCATATTGATATAAATAAAGAGAAATTTTAGTACAATTTGCAGCATGAAAAAATACATACTATTTGATAATGACGGTGTACTGGTTGAAACTGAGATCTGGTACTATGAGGCAAATAAAAAAGCCTTAAGTGAACTCAATGTTGAACTTACTTTTGATACGTACATGGGGATTATGGCTCGTGGAGGAACGGCTTGGGAAGTTGCCACAAAAAAAGGTATCAGCAAAACCGTGATTGATGCCAAACGATTTGAACGTGATATTTATTATCAAGAATTTCTACAAAGCAAACCTATTGAGATTGATGGTGTTGTAGATGTACTTAAAGAGCTTAAAAAAGATTTTAACATGGGCATTGTTACGACTTCAAGACGTGTTGATTTTGATCTCATACACAACTCAAGACCGATCATTGAACAGATGGACTTTACCTTATGCGTAGAGGAATACTCTCATGCCAAACCTCATCCTGCACCTTATCTAGCAGGGATGAAAAAGTTTAATGCCCTAGCTAATGAATGTATAGTAGTTGAAGATTCCCAACGAGGTCTTAGTTCTGCTGTGGCTGCTGGGATTGATTGTGCAATTGTGCATAATGAATTTACAAAAACTCATAATTTTTCAAAAGCTACACATCGCATACAATCACTCAAAGAGCTATCTGCACTGCTTAAAAACGTATAAGTTCCAGCACTTTTCGATCAGCCCCACTCAAAGCTAACGCATTAATTTGATCGATACTAAACCATTGCCGTTTTATCGATCTTGATTTTCGCAATACAACTTCTGCATCAAGTTTAAAATGACTGTAGTGATGAACTACTTTAGATAATATTATATCACTTTTTTTTGCTTTAAAATCTTTTTTTTCTATCTGTTCAAAGCCCCACAACCCATTTAACAAACGTTTATCTTGATTTTGTTGCACATGAAACTTTTGAGCATTTTTATACACAACAATAACCCTATGTCGTGTGGGTTTGGTTTTTTTAATTTTTTTTGTAGGATAGCGCAAAGGATCATCTTGCCCTTGACATAAACTTTGAAAAGGGCATTGTGTGCATTTTGGATTTTTAGCTGTACAAATGGATGAACCAATATCCATCAAGGCTTGGTTGTAATCATAAGCATTTTGTCTATCATACAGTTCATAGGCACAGTTCCACAGTTGCTTGTCGTTGCATTTTTCTTGGGCAAAGAAACGGTACACTATTCGTTTGACATTGGCATCCAGTATGGGCAATGATTCACCAAATGCAAACACCGCAACTGCATGAGCTGTTGACTTGCCTATGCCTGGAAGTTTTTGCAATTCAACTGCACTGTTAGGAAGTGTTGTTTGAACCATTTGTGCCGTTTTATGTAGATTTCGTGCACGCGTATAATAACCCAACCCCTCCCACGCTTTAAGCACCTCATCTTCATGCGCTTGAGCCAAATGCACTAAGCTTGGAAACTTTTGTAAAAATTGAAAATAAAATCGGTTTAAGACAGTAGCTACTTGAGTTTGTTGCAGCATAATTTCACTTAAATAGATTTCATAGGGATCTGTAGTCATTCTCCATGGTAGATCCAATCGTCCATGCTTTTTATACCAATGGTTAATCTCTTGATGCAGTGTTAAATATTTTGACATAAACAAAATCATACTATATTTTTCATATAAAATGGATATGATACGATATGAACAACGCACCAATAACTTTTAAAACCATATTTTCACTTATTTTAACCAATAAACCTCTACTGGTTTGGGGACAAATTATCACTTTTATTGCCATTATGATAAGCATCCCTATCCCGCTTATGCTTCCTGTTATGGTCGATGAAGTGCTGCTTAACAAACCCGATACCATTGTGCATACCATCGATAGTTTATTTGGACATGGTGATGCTTTTTATTATATCGCTATTGTAACCCTAACCGTTATTGCTCTACGATTTATACATTTTATTTTATCCGCTGTTATCACTAAAATATTTACCCAAATAGCTAAAAGTGTCACCTTTAAAATACGAAAACAACTTTTAACGCATCTAAAATCAGTGTGCATGAACGAATATGAAAGCTTAGGAAGCGGTGCTATTGGTG
>JAYEFX010000113.1:0-2358 GCA_034658775.1 Campylobacterota bacterium | reverse complement strand
ACATTGAGTATTGCAGTGCAAGATGATAATGTGTTTGAAAATGCAGAAAGTATGTTTGTTAATTTAAGTAATCCTACAAATGCCACAATCTTTGATGATCAAGGTGAAGGACGAATTCTTGATAGTGCAGATATTCCAAGCCTAAGTGTAAGTGCGACCGAAGCAGTAGAGGGAGGTTATGCCCAATTTAATCTTCAGTTGAGTAACCCTTCTCATGAAGATGTGACCTTTGATTTAAATCTAAAAGAGGGAACGGCTTCAAGTGCTGATTATGATGCATTAGAAGTAGAGATTGATGGAGTATGGACACCAGCAGATCAAGCAACCATTCCAGCAGGACAAACAGAAGTACATGTACGTGTAAAAACCATTGACGATGATATTGATGAACCAACAGAACAGTTCGTACTTGAAGCGGTTGTTACAAGTGGAGAAACAACGAATAGTACATCTGAGGGTACGGTATCTATTTTAGATAATGATGGAGAACCACAAATTGTGATCTCTGATTCTTCAGTTAATGAAGAAGATGGAGTGATGATTTTTATCGTAAGCTTGAGTAACCCAAGCAGTGTACCTGTAACGGTTGAATATTCTACACAAGATGGAAGTGCACGAAGTGGAAGTGATTATGTTGGGGATACAAACACTATTACATTTCAACCAGGAGAAACTTCTCAAACATTGAGTATTGCAGTGCAAGATGATAATGTGTTTGAAAATGCAGAAAGTATGTTTGTTAATTTAAGTAATCCTACAAATGCCACAATCTTTGATGATCAAGGTGAAGGACGAATTCTTGATAGTGGTGAAAATAATGATATTCCCACTTTAAGTATTTCTGATTCATATGTAACTGAAGGTGAATATAGTCAATTTACTGTTCAGATTACTAATCCATCAAAGGAAGATATAAAATTTCAATTTTCAACACAAGATGGAACGGCTACCGCAGGAGAAGATTATAATCCAGATATTATGGAAATATATGAAGTTTCATCAGATAATGGAATTACATGGTCACAAGCTACTGAAGGAGTAATAGAAGCAGGGAATACGGCTATTTTAGTTAGAATTCCAACTGTCGATGATACTATCTTTGAATCAAATGAATTTTATACGTTAAGCGCAACGGTGACTGAAGGTACAACTACAAATAATACGTATCCAACTGGCACAAATGCAACTGCAACAGGGACAATAATTGATGATGATGGTGCGCCATCAATTATCATAGGTGATGCCGTGATGGATGAACAAGAAGGGGTGATGATCTTTAGAGTGAGTCTAACTAATCCAAGTACCCAAGATGTAACCGTTGAGTATAGCACTAAAGATGGTAGTGCAACAGCAGGAGAAGATTATACTTCACGAACGGGAAGTATAACTTTCCCTGCAGGAACAACCGTACAATTTATTCATGTAGAAGTGAGTGATGATTTAATGCGTGAAGGGGATGAGAGTTTTACAGTAGAACTTGATAATCCAAACAACGCAGATATAGGGCATGGAGTTGGAATTGGGACACTTCTTGATAATGATACTCCTACAATAGAGTTTAGTGAAGTATACGCAACAGAGGGTGAGCCAGCACAATTTGTAATTAGCTTAAGTAACCCAAGTACCCAAGATACGACTGTAGCCTTGAATCTTACGGAAGGAACGGCAACAAGTGATGATTATAATCCTGATATGGAAGTACTTATTAATGGAGTATGGACACCAGCAGATCAAGCAACCATTCCAGCAGGTCAGATGCAAGTATCCGTACGTGTTCTTACGACTGAAGATGATATTTCAGAAGGGAATGAGTCCTTTACAATATCTGGAACGGTTACGAGTGGAGATACTGTAAACGGGACGTTTGAAGCAACAGGGACAATAATTGATGATGATGGTGCGCCATCAATTATCATAGGTGATGCCGTGATGGATGAACAAGAAGGGGTGATGATCTTTAGAGTGAGTCTAACTAATCCAAGTACCCAAGATGTAACCGTTGAGTATAGCACTAAAGATGGTAGTGCAACAGCAGGAGAAGATTATACTTCACGAACGGGAAGTATAACTTTCCCTGCAGGAACAACCGTACAATTTATTCATGTAGAAGTGAGTGATGATTTAATGCGTGAAGGGGATGAGAGTTTTACAGTAGAACTTGATAATCCAAACAACGCAGATATAGGACATGGAGTTGGAATTGGGACACTTCTTGATAATGATACTAATAGTGCCCCAACAATAACCATAACCGAAGACACCAATAACGATGGGATACTAACAGCAGATGAACTTGATGGTGGGATAAATGTATCAATAGGTATTCCAGCAGGAGTAGTAGTAGATGATGTTCTAAGA
>JAYEFX010000112.1:0-2363 GCA_034658775.1 Campylobacterota bacterium | reverse complement strand
AATGGAACAGGTCTGCAGCTTGCGACTGACAGCCGATCTGACAAAAGACTGGTTCGCAAAGCTAGTCGCCGGCGCCCAATGGCGTCTGACCTTGACAGCGCTCTCAATATAACGGTTGTTATTGCACTAACTTTTGCATGGTTTATGCAAAAACCAATTAAAGAATCGATCCTAAATTCAGCCAAAGAGGATCAAATAAAACAAACCACTTTAACTGAAGCCGTAACTGGTTTAGAGATTATAAAAGGGGTACGTGCTCAAAATAGGATGCGAACGCACTGGGAAAAATCAATCTCGCAAACATCCTATTATGGAAATAAATCAATTCACTTATCCCAAATCGTGACTTTTGTGACAGGTTTTGTTTCCCAACTCTCCAGTATTGCTATTGTTGCCGGTGGTGTAACACTTGCAAGTGATGGCCAAATAACTATGGGGGCAATTATCGCTTCGATGATGTTAAATTCTCGAGTAATAGCGCCAGTATCACAAATCGTAGGGATGATCATACGAATAGATCGAACCATGTTGTCTTTAAATAATATTGATGAGATTATGAACATGCCTGTTGAGAGACATGATCAACAACATTATCTTAGCAGACCACATCTTGATGGTGATATTTTATTTAAAGAAACATCTTTTACGTATAAAGAGAGAAATTTTGATATTTTAAAAAATCTTAACATACACATTAAACGTGGAGAAAAAGTAGGGATCGTTGGAAAAGTTGGATCGGGTAAATCTACTTTGGTCAAATTGCTTTTAAATCTGTACGAACCAACTAAGGGTTCTATTTTGGTAGATCAAACCGATATACGTCAAATTGATCCTGTTGATCTACGTCGTGCTATTGGTTATGTTCCTCAAGAACCATTTTTGTTTATGGGGACAATTCGAGATAATATCACAATTGGAGATCCTTACGCAACAGATGAAGAGATACTTGAAGCTTCACAAGTTTCTGGAGTGCATGAGATTTTAGGTAAGCACGAATCTGGATACGATCTGATCGTAGGTGAGCGAGGTGAGGGGCTGTCTGGAGGGGAAAGGCAAGCTGTAACATTAGCGCGTGCTATCTTATCAAAACCTCAAATTCTTATTTTAGATGAGCCAACCAACTCCATGGATGAACTCTCAGAGATGAAATTTAAACAAAATTTGAAAAGTATTATTCATGACAAAACAGTAGTGATAGTATCGCATAAGCCATCTATTTTGAGTTTGGTGAATCGTTTGATTGTTATTGAAGATGGAAAAGTAGTAGCGGATGGACCAAAAGAGAAAGTAATCTCTGCATTTAATCAAAAGAAACCCGTACCTGTAAAGGTAACACCATGATGAAAGAACTCATAATTTTATTGGTCGTTGCACTCATAGTAGCATCGTATCAATTGGTAAATTACTTTATGATGCCAAGTTTAAGTCTTGATCAATTATTGCACATAAGTGTGTTGAATTCACCTCCATTTCATGTCGGAGCGATCATAGGCTTTTTTTATGCATTGATTTTTATCTTCAGATGGTTTCTTCTTAAACCTATTGCTTGGATGTTTTCATCAAGTACCAATGAAGATGTAGAGTTTGTACATACCTTGTACGCACAATCTAATGCGAAAATACAAACCTATACCATAGTATTGTTTTCAATCATTGTAGTTTTTTTCTCTACTGCTATTGGCTGGGCATATTGGGCTGAGATTGATGAACTGGCTCGTGGAGAAGGGAAAGTAATCCCTTCTGCAAAAATTCAAACCATTCAATCACTTGATGGTGGTGTGATATCAGAAATACTTGTTAAAGAGGGATTTATCGTCAAGATTGGTCAACCTTTGATGAAAATTGATACTACGCGATTTAAAGCATCTTTAGATGAAAACACCAATGCACTTGAAGATTTAATTGCATCAAAAATTCGTCTAGAAGCAGAAATAAATATTGATATCGGTAAGCCGTTACCAAAATTGGCATTTAACGATACCAAATTAGCAGATTATCCTGAGATTGTGAAAATTCAAAAAGGGATGTTTGAAACACGCTTTAATGAATTAAAAAGTTCAATTTTGATTTTAGAAAATCAAGTAAGTCAGAAAAAACAAGAACTCGTGGAGCTAAAAAGTAAAAAATATCAACTCTATAAATCAATACAGTTGATCAAACAAGAGATGGCAACAATTGAGAAACTAGTACAACGACGTGCGAAATCAAAAATAGAACTGATATCCATTAAAAGAGAACACAATAGTATTCTTGGAGATTATACGGCTACACGACTTTCTATTCCTCGATCCCAATTGGCGATAAAAGAATCACAAAATAAAATCAATGAAAAAGTTAATATGTTTCAATCACAAGCAGCGCAA